>JAGHRU010000087.1 GCA_018066225.1 Candidatus Equimonas enterica | reverse complement strand
GCCCACGACCTCGCGCTGCAACCACGCGAGCCAGCGCACCATCGCCACGCCGTCCTGACGCATCGCCTCGCGGAAGCCGTCTTGCTCCACGGCGTTCTTGACCGCCTTCCATGCCGTGAGCGGGCTGCTGACGAGGGCAGCTTCGGGATAACGCTGCGTGAGGCTCAGCGGCAGCGTAGCGGCCATGTGCGTCACGCCATCTATGGGCTGCTGGATGTCGGCGTAGGGACGCACGCTGATGCCCTCGGCCGCGAGATAGGCCGTCACCTCGGGGGCGAAGTGCCGGGCATCGGTGTAGAGGGTGGCCGCCGTGGGACTGACGGCGATGAAGGCGTAGAAATAGGGGTTGTAGTCGATGTCGCTGCCGCGCAGGTTGGTGAGCCACGCCACTTCGGAGAGTTCGCCCGTGAGGAAGGTGTGGCCGCCGCGCTCGGTGAGCCACTGGCGCAGACGGCGGAGTTTGTCGGCGACAGCCTCTCCTGCGATGGCCTCGGGCATGATGCCGACAGGGCGGCAGGGCAGCGCAGGGCGGTCGCGCCATATCTCGGCGAAGGGGTCGGCGGTAGCGACGTAGCGCACGCTGCTCTGCTCGGGCAGGTCGGCGGCGGTGGTGACAGCGGGGTCGTAGCCCACGGTGGCGACGCCTTCGGCGGTGAGCCATGCGTCGATGGTGGGCGTATCGGGCTCACCATCGCGCATCAGGCAGATGTCGTCGGGGAGTTCGTCGGCGGCTTGGAGGAAGTAGCGCGAGTCGGTCCACAGCGCAGCACGGCGCATGGCCACGACGGCGGTGCCGGCACTGCCGGTGAAGGCGGTGAGCCACTGCCGCGTCTGGTGGTGCGGCGCGAGATATTCGGAGGCATGAGGGTCTGCGGTAGGCACGATGAAGGCCTCTACCGCGTGCTGCTGCATCCATGTGCGCAGCAGGGAAAGGGGATGTGTCATAGTCGGGGAGATGCACTTATTCTGCGTGCAAATATACGCATTTATCGCCAAATACGCGGCACGGTGCCACCATTATTTTCTGTGTGAAAATATCGGGCTTTATATAACTTTATCAATAGGATAATTGTTTATATCATAGATTTTTCATACCTTTGCATCAAATTATAATCAATTATACTCGCATGGCTAATCTCAATCGAATAAAATTGGTTTTGGTTGAAAAGAACAAAACGGGCAAGTGGCTTGCAGATGAACTTGGTAAGACTTCATGTACCATAAGTAAATGGTGTCAAAACACAATTCAACCAGATCTTAAAACACTCAACGAAATCGCAGATTTGTTGGGAGTAGATGTCACTGAACTTATTGTAAGTAAAAACAAAAAAGTAGAAAAAAAGGCCGTACAATATAATCTTATTAATCAAGATGTACTTGAAGGACTTAAAGCCCTTGAATCTGATAGTTTTGATTTGTGTATTGTTGATCCTCCTTATGGAGCTTCTTCAAAACACAATTGGAACTATGACAAGAAGGAAAAGATTGCAGGTTTCGGTGGTGAATGGAATCTTGAAAACGAAGCATGGGATTTGTTGTCCCAGAACGATTCGTTCCTAAATACTTTTGCTTGGTTGAAAGAATTGAAAAGAATTATCAAGTTAGAAGGTTCTATTTGGATTCATGCAACGTATCATAATTCTGGCTTTGTAAACGTATGTTGCCAGTTATTAGGATTGGAAATTATAAATGAAATTGCTTGGTATAAACGTAATTCTTTTCCAAATCTTTCAGGCAGAAGATTGACCGCCAGTCATGAAACAATCCTTTGGATTCATAAGGGTGGTGAAAAGAAAAGGAAATACTTCTTTAATTATGAAACATCAAAAGCCTTTTACTCTTCATCGGATTTGCTCAAAGAGGCTGGTAAGCAAATGAGAACTGTATGGGATATACCTAATAACAAGTCGAAGGAAGAAATGAAATTCGGCTCCCATCCAACTCAAAAGCCATTAAAAGTTTCAGAAAGAATACTTGCATTATGTGGAGTAGAAGGAGGTAATCTTCTTGTGCCATTTGCAGGCTCTGGAACAGAAATGATTGCAGGTCTTAACTTCGGAATGAATGTAACAGGCTTTGAGATTGAAAAAGAATACATTGACATCGCGCAGAAAAGATTAGAAGATGCGCTTCAAAAGAAACAATATTCTTTATTCTAATGAAACCACTACAACCAGTTATTAAATGGTCTGGCAGCAAAAGAACTGTTGCTTCTCAATTGGGAGAGTTTTTTCTTCCTGCAAACACCTATTATGAGCCTTTTGTTGGCGGTGGTGCTATGATACCATTTGCCAAAGCTAATAGAGGTAAAGCAAGCGACATTATACCAGAATTGATTGCCTTATGGAATGAGATAAAAAACAACCCAGAGGTGGTAGTTGCTGAATATGAAACACGATGGAAAAGACTTCAAGATGAAGGCTATCAAGTGTTTTATGAGGTAAGAGACATTTTCAATAAAACAAAAAATCCTCTTGACTTTTTGTTTTTGACAAGAACATGTCTCAATGGAATGATAAGGTATAACAGTGCAGGAGAGTTCAACAACTCATTGCATCTGACAAGACCAGGAATCGATCCCAAACGTCTTTCACTTATTATTAACCAATGGTATCAGTTTATTTGTAAGTTTGAGTTCATGAATGTTGATTATAGGGAATGTTTGGCAGATGTTCAACAGGGAGATTTCGTCTTTTTAGATCCTCCTTATGGTGGTACTAAGAGTCGATATACTCAAACTCCGTTCTCTCTCAATGAGTTTTACCAAACACTTGACAAACTTAATTCTAAGGGGGTTAATTGGATGCTTACATTCGATGGCTCCTCTGGAGATCGCAATTATTCATATGCACCCCCAGAGGAATTGTATAAGTCAACTTTCAAAATAAAGACAGGAAAATCAGCTTTCAGAAAAGTGATAGATAAGGTTCAAGAAGATATTTTAGAATCTGTGTACCTTAACTACAAACCCACTTTGTTCTGACACTATTTTCTTCAGATAGTCAAGAAGTATCTCTCCATTAGCAGTCGCATAGAAATGTAAAGTTGTAATTGCTCCAAACTCGAACGCGAAGATGGCATCCAAATTTCCCCTGAGGAGTTGGTTTGTTAATTCGCGTTCGTCTTTATATAAAAACGCTCCAACTGAAATCATATTATACTTGACCTTGCCGATAGTTCCATCAAAGAATTTCCAACCAGCCTGAGCATTGGCTTTGTATGCAGTAGGCTCACTGTCAAACAAATCATTGATATAGTCTTTGAGTCTATTGCCGATATTGTTTTCGAGGTCTTTGCCATAGCCCTTTGATTCAATAGGAACAAAGATTAACTGACCGTTTCTTTCAATCTGGAAAATATGGTCAGGTCTCTTGCTGAACTTAGAAACACGTGGAAGAGAAGTCCACTTGTATTCTATTCCATTTTTGAAATATGAAATACCAGACCAGTCACCTCCAGGAGGATTGCAGAAACATTCACGAATTCCCAACTTATCGTGTGAGGATAGTATTTGGTGTATCGCACAATCCGTGTCATGTTCAAAATACCCAACAACAGGCTTTTGGATATAAGGGAACTTAATAGTTTTGGAGTTCTTTTTTAAGGTGGCTCCTGTCGGCATAAATATATAGCGATTACAAGTTGCACTATCTACAAATAGGTAGTTGCAACATGAGAAAATAGCCTCAAATAAGCCATTGCTCTCACAAAGTTCTTCTGGTGAATCAAGCAATTTGTCCCAAGTATATTTTTTTGCAGGTCCAGATACAATAGCCATGATATTGGCATCCTTACCCAATATCATTCGGCACAATGGTGATAGACCGCGGTCCGGTCGTGAATCGTCACCTTTAGGTTTGAAACCTGTTATCCATACTAAAGCCAAATCCTTATTGAGGTCAAAAGAAATATTTAAGCCATTATATGTTTCTTTTATCCATGCTTTCAACGATGGAAGTTTCTGCTTTGGAACGATGCAGAATGGTAAATCTTTTGCCGTGATAGGGACAACGGATAACTTCTTGATTTTAGACTTAAGCAATTCAAAAGTACCTGACACAAGAACTTTATCAGAAGATTTTTTCTGCCATTTCTCTTTGTAATTCTGAACAAGCCATGTAGGTCTATTCGTTGAAGTCAGAAGCCCATTCCACTTTTTGCCTTTAAGAGTGTCTTTCTTTTTACGACCATTAGATAAGATTTCAACCATCTTTACAGCCTTATCTTTGAGACTGTTGACCGTCAAAGTTGTGTCTTCTCCGTTAAGGATCTGACGAATAAATATGAGACCATCATTATATCCCAGTGCAGACTTGTAAGCAACCAAGTTTTGTGAGGTCATTGATGGGTGTGCTCTATAAACGGGAAGACATACACTGTTCATATCATGAGATAGAGAAACGTATGAAAAAGGAACAGCAGGATTGGGGTATCGTGGTGCCTTAGGGTTACGGTTTTCATCTAACTCAATACCGCCAATCTCAGCATAGTACAAATATGGCACGTTTGCTAATACACTTGCAAGGGCTCGTCCATTGCGCTGCCATGCGTTGTTTCCTGCAGGTAATGCAGAACAGTATTCGATTCCAAGCAAGACTGTTTCTTGTGTACCAGAAATCTCAGTTAAATATGAATCAGCAGATTCTCTCAATCGTCCTCCTGCTTTATAGATTATATCACCTAAATCTATATTGCTCCATCTTCCATGGCCTGAAAGCAATTCAATAACGAAAAGACAATTATTTGTCTGGATCGAATATTTGGGAAAATAAACAGGACTACTAATCAACTTATAAGTTGAGTTATAAGCTTCGGCAATCATTTTAAGTGTTCTTTCGCACTCTACAATGTTGTCACCATGAATTCTCAGATTTCGTGTAATCATGCCTAATTAAAGAAAACGCCCTCTTGGAGAAAAAAGGGCGTGGGAGAATTCAGGTTGGTACCAAGGCCTTGCACAGCCCACGTCAGACAACAATCCTTCTGTCCACGCCCATATTATGTAGCGCAGACACCCTTATTGTCCTAACTAAACTAACGTATAATGAAGTGCAAGTTCGGTATTCAGTTGAGTCAAGGATGCCTAAAACTATATACTTATACTTTCTGCTAAGATGTTGTTATGATTTAAGAATTTATACTCCAGTTAATTGAAAATGAAAAAAATGCGTTTGCAAAGTTACATTATTTTTCTCAAATATTTGGCATGTTCATGTTAAACATAAATTATTTAATTGAATTTTTGAACTTTTCAGTGATTAGTATGTGTTGATCTGGTAAAATATGCTCCGTGTCGTCGATAAATCTTGCAAATCAAACAAAAGATGAAATCATCCCACCAAGACTGACAACCCAACAACAAAACGGAATGTCGCAGGTCGATTGATTCGGGGCAGCATCTTTTAATTTGTGGCTTGCAGCATTACCCACTGACAGCAAAAATAAGCGCAAATGCTTCGCTGTTTGGAAACAAATCCGTAACTTTGTGCGCCATGAACAACAAGACCACAGCCGAGCGCAGAAAGACGAAGCAGCAGGGGCAAGTATTTACGCCCCGTGCCATCGTGGAGTCCATGCTGGGCTATTGTGGCTATGAGGGCGCAGGCATACTGCGCAAGCATGTGATGGACAATAGTTGCGGCGATGGCGCGTTCTTGCGTGTCATGCTGCGCAGGTACATCGAGGCGGCACGCGCGGCGGGCTTGACGCCCGAGGCTATCAAGCACGACCTCGAGACCTATATCCACGGCATCGACAACGACGAGGCCGCCTATGAGGCTTGTCGCGCCCATCTCTCCGACATCGCTGCAGCGTATGGCATCCGCGATGTGGCGTGGGACTTACGCTGCGAGAGCGCACTGACCTTGCGGCAGTATGACGGACAGATGGACTTCGTCGTGGGCAACCCGCCGTATGTCCGCGTGCACAATCTCAAGGCTACCTACGACGACGTCAAGGCTTACAAGTTTGCCGAAGGCGGCATGACGGATCTCTATCTTGCTTTCTTCGAACTGGGCTTTCGGATGCTCAGCCCCGAGGGCAGGCTCTGCTACATCACGCCGAGTTCGTGGCTTGGCAGCGTGGCGGCAGACACTATGCGCCGCTACATCCTGCAACACCGCAACCTCGTCGCCTTAATCGACCTCGGGCATTACCAAGCCTTTGATGGCGCAACGGCCTATACGATGATTTCGCTCTTTGAGAAGCATCACGGGCAGCCCCAGTTTGACTACTACACCTATGACGGCGTGGCGCACGAGCGCACCTTTGTCGCGCGGTTGTCGCTCGCAGAGGCTTATATCGATACGTGCTTCTACCTCAGCGATGCGGCGCATCTCGGCCTGCTGCGCGAGATAAAGACCGCGCCTGCCCGCAAGTATGTCAGCGTCAAGAATGGCTTTGCCACCCTCGCCGATGGCGTCTTCATCGGCTCTCACATCCCCCCTTCGCCCATCACCATTCGCGTCTTGAAAGGCTCTACGGGGCAGTGGTACAACGGCCTCTTCCCCTACGACAAGGCGGGGAAGCCGCTGAGCGAAAGCGAGGTCTTCGCCTCGGCAGCGGTCAAGGCGCATCTGCTCTCTGCCAAGTCTGCGCTGCTCAAGGGCAAGGCAGAGCATCCCGGGTGGTATCTCTACGGGCGGACGCAGGCTTTGGCCGATGTGTATAGGCCGAAACTCTCGGTCAATACGTTGATAAGGAGCGAGCGCGACTTCAAACTGACGCGGCTTCGCGCAGGCGAGGGCATCTATAGCGGCTTGTATGTCATCACCGACTTCGACATTGACTTCGGCATGATAGCGCGCATCATCGCGTCGGAAGATTTCGTGGCTTACGTCAAGTTGCTGAAGAAGTACAAGAGCGGCGGCTACTACACCTTCTCCTCCAAAGACTTGGCGCAATACCTCAATTATTTTCTCACCTACAAAACAGGACAAACCTATGCGCTCCGACAGTCAGTTCTTGGACGCCATCCAGACCTCTTTCAAGGCGTTTATCAGTAGTGGCACTTCGCGTAGCAATGCCAAGTTGAAGCCGCTGCACGGCGCGATAGCCGCCGACATCGCCCAGCGTTTGGGCGAAGGCTATCGGGTGTGGGCGTTGGGTCACGATGCCGACAAAGAGAAGAAGATAGAGGGCCGCTACATCGACAAGAGGGTAGATATCACGATAACTGACGCGGCGACGCAGCGTCCTCGGGCAGGCATTGCCGTGAAGTTTGTCATGCAAAACTATGCGCAGAACGCCAACAACTACTTTGAGAACATGCTGGGTGAGACGGCCAACATCCGCGCAGCGTCCTGTCCGTACTTCCAGGTCTTCATCATCCTCGACCGACTGCCCTATTATAAACGCTCGGACAGCCTCACGAAGTGGGAGACCTTCACCGCACACAATATGCAGAAGTACCTCGCCCTTGCCGCCGACAATGCTGACAGATACATGCACACGCCCAACAAGACGCTCATCTACGTGGCGCATCTCACGCCCGAAGCCCCCGACGACACCCCGACGAAGGCGGCGTATATGGACTTCTATCGCAGCCACCTCCCCCAGTTGCAGGTGACAGCCGCTACACCTCCACACGCCGACTTGCCCACCGATGGCACAGTGATACTCAACGACTACGAAACCTTCATCGACAAAGTTTACTATACGGTGAAAGCCCGCTGACGACAAATCGCTACCTTTGCGGCGGCTTTTAGTCCCTTATCCCCTTCCTATGCAAAAAATCCTCCTCCTCATTCTCTCGCTCGCCTGCCTGCTGCCCTCCTTTGCCGACGAGCCCGACTACATCGAGCAGCGTGCCGACCGCCTCGTCATCTATCCGCAGCGCATGGAGTTGCAGGAGGGAGAGACGCTGATGGACCTCTTGCAGATCTATCCCGAACTCCTCGTCGCGGGATATGACGACCTGCTGCCCGGCTATCAACTGCGCATGGACAACGTGCGCATGGTAGGCGACATACGGCTACTACTGACGCAGATCAAGGCCAAGGACCTCCGCTATGTGCAAATCGTCGATAACCCCGGCGTCATCAAGGGCACGCTGGGCATGGCGGGCGTCATCGACATCTCGCTGATGCCAGCGGCAAAGGGTCTGCACACCATGGCAGAGATGCAGGCCGAGACCGACGGCAGCCTCGCGCCCACCCTTGGCCTGCGCCATCAAGGCGAGCAAGCGAGCCTGTGGATGAACACCGCCTATGTGCATCAAGGCCACGAGACGACCTATCGCCATCATGAGTATTTCGATGCAAGCTGCGCGACGCAGGTGGGGCAGCGTGACTGGCTGATAACGAACTTGCAGCAGGACTACGCCAAGGCTTCCGCAGCCTCGCTCTACGACAGCCGTCAGAGTTACTCGGCCAAAGTGAGGTATCAGCACTTCGTGGGCGACAGGGGCGCGGAGCTGATGACGCTGCTGAGCTATCAATACGCCTGCGCGCCGCAATCCACCGCCCTTTGGCGCATGGGGACACGGGAGCAAGTGCCGCTGTACATGATGGAGTATAACACGCCGCTATGGACGCCGCAGATGACGCTGGCCGTAGGCGTAGAGGGCGACTTCTGCATCAGCCGTTACAGCGCGACCAAAGGCGAGGAGTTTGACGCACATAGCCGCTACAATATCTTCAACCAAGACGTCTATTTCCAGTGGAACTACGACCTTGGCAAGGTGAAACTCACCGTCGGCGACCGCATGATGCTCTTCTACTACGGCATGGGCGGTTACACGGGCGATTGGTCGCGCTATGTGCTGCGCAATATGGTGCAGGGGAGCGTCATCTACACCCCCAACAGCCGCCATCGCCTGCAACTGGGCTATTTTCATCGCTTCATACCTCCTGCTCCGCTCAGCATCTTCCCCGAGACATGGCCGCTGGCTGCTGACGGCCAGTGGACGACGGGCAACCCCGCGATAGAGGCGACGACGGTGGATCAGGTCAAGCTGGCCTATGGCTACACGGCGCGCACGCTGTCGCTGGGCGTGACGAGCAGTTACTATCGCGTGGGGGATGAGGACATGTGCAACGTCGATGCCTCGCTTTATTATAAGCACAGGGCTTGGCGCTTGACGGCCGGCGCGGGTGGCCACTTTGAGCACGCAAGCACCTACTGGCACTTGCGCCTGCGTCCTTCCCTCGTCCTGCCCTGCGCTTTCCGCGTGTCGGCAGAGGCCATCTATGCCTCCGACCTCTCGCCCCACAAGCGCCTCTCGGGCACCAATCTCTATGCCGCGCTCTCCCTCTCCCGCCGCTTCGGCTCGGCGTGGGACGTCGCGCTCTCTTGGCACGACATCTGCTCCCGCGCCCACTCGGCCCTTATGGCCTCGGTGAGCCTGCGGTATTAGGTTTATCTCCTGCTCTTTGGGCAACCCCGAAAAACGCGCGCGCAGACCGTTTTAACGACCTGCGCAGCGCGTTTTTGGAATTTGCTAAAAGACGACGACAGCAGTTAAGACGGCTCAATGCTCACGGCTGACCATCACGCTGTCACCCTCGACATGGAGGTCACGACCCTCCTTATTATAAACGGCGTGGACTTTCTCAATAACATTGAGCATGAGCGCGAACAGCATCAGCAGGAAGAATACATAGATAATCATAATCTGAGTTTTGATGGTTGGTTTGACGATGCAAAGGTAGGGGTTATTCTGCTCAGCGAGAAGCATTGCCTATGGTTTGTCCCGATGGGGCTCATCGCGATTTGCTTATCGTTAGATGCGATAGCACTATCGGCGAAATATCGAAAATAAATTAGGACAGCCCGAAAAATTGCCGTAATTTTGCACCGCAAACACACACTAATCCGCATCACATTATGGAACTTCGTCAACTGCGCTACTTCGTCAAGGTAGCCGAGCTTGGTAGTTTTAGCGAGGCATCAAGACAAATCAGCATCACGCAGAGCACGCTCTCGCAGCAAGTCAAGCAACTCGAGAGCGAACTGGGCGTGGATCTGCTCATACGCGATTCGCACCACGTACGTCTGACCGACGTAGGAGAGGCCTTTCTGCCACAAGCACGCAAGACGCTGCTGGAAGCCGCTACCTGCATGGAGCGTATCCGCGACATACAGCAACTGGGCGCGGGAGAGCTGAATATCGGCTCTACCTACTCGTTCATGCCGCTGCTCAAGGAGACCGTCCTGCAATTCATCAAGCAGTATCCAGGCATAAAGCTCAACATCTGCTGCCACAGCATGGAGACACTGATGATGATGCTCAACGAGCATAAGATCAATCTGGCGCTGAGTTACAAATCCTCGGTCGTCCATCCCGAAATCGCGTCGCATATCATGTTTGACAATCAACTGGCAGTGGTGGTGAGCGACAAGCACCCGCTCTCTGCCCAAGACACGGTGCGGCTGGCCGACCTGGAGCGTTATCCCTTTGCCCGTCCGGCCAAGGGCTTGCAGGCACGCAATACGTTTGACCACATCGTAGAGGGGCTGGACTATCGCTTCAATGTGCGCCTCGAAATCAATGAAGTCAATGTGCTGCTCGACCTGGTGAGGGCATCAGACAGGCTCTTTACCGTCGTGAGCGAAGCCGCAGTGGCCAGAACGCACGGCCTCAAGTCGCTGCGCCTCGATCAGCCCGGCACGCAGATGGAAGGCTCTTTCCATGTCCTGCGCGATGCCTATATGAAACGCGCTACGCGGGAATTCCTCCGTATGCTGTGTGAGAACCGCGCTTATGGTATGGCTTTAATGGATATTTTGTAATAGCAATATGTGGTTCAGTAATTTGTTTCTGCAGCAAGGTGTAGCCCACAGCATACTGCTTGTGGCACTGGTCACGGCCATCGGCCTGGCGCTCTCGCGTATCAAAATCGGTGGCATCTCGCTGGGCGTCACCTGGGTGCTGTTTGTGGGCATCGTGGCCAGCCATTTCGGCTTAGTGCTCGACGCCACCACCTCCCACTTTGTCAAGGAATTTGGCCTGATACTGTTTATTTACAGCATAGGCCTTCAGGTAGGTCCGGGCTTCTTCGCCTCGTTTCGCGGCGGCGGCGTGACGCTCAATCTGCTGGCCCTTGGCATCATCCTGCTGGGCACGGGCATAGCCTGGCTCATCCACGTCATCACGGGCGAAAATCTGTTTGCCATGATAGGCGTGCTCTATGGCGCAGTGACCAACACGCCTGGCCTGGGTGCGGCGCAGCAGACCTACACCGACCTGCACGACGGCGCGGCCAATGCCTTCTTCGCCCAAGGCTATGCCGTGGCCTATCCGCTGGGCGTGGTGGGCATCATACTCTCTATTGTGCTGATACGCCTGATATTCCGCATCAACAACGACGATGAGCAGCGCCTCTACGACGACACGGGCAGCCGCGAGTCGGACGCGCTGCAAGCCGTGACGCTCGAGGTGACCAACGACGCCGTCTGTGGCCACACCGTCGAGCAGATATGCCGACTCTCGGGCCGCCATGCCCAAATCACCCGTCTGATGCATCGCCAGACGGAGACGGTGGAACTGGTCGAGGCCGACAGCACGCTGCAAATGGGCGACCGCCTCTTCCTCGTGGGCAAGCCAGAGGATATCAGTGCTTTCACGCTGCTGCTGGGGCGGAGGCTCGCAGACATGGACGAGCAGCAGTGGGACGAGCAGCAGCACAGCGACCTCGTCTCGGCTCGCGTGGTCGTCACCAACCCCAAGATGCAGGGCAAACGCCTCGGCGACCTCAATCTGCGTCGCGCCTTCCACGTCACCATCACCCGTGTCAAGCGCTCGGGCATCGACCTTATGGCAGAACGCTCGCTCATCCTGCAGATAGGCGACCGCGTCACCGTGGTAGGTGCGGCCGACGATGTCAAAAAGATTGAGGCGCTGCTCGGCAATGCCGTACAGCGCCTTGGTGAGCCTATGCTCTTCTCTATCTTCCTGGGCATTGCCCTGGGCGTATTGCTCGGCTCTGTGCCCATCTTCTTCCCGGGTATGCCAGTGCCTGTGAAACTGGGGCTGGCAGGCGGACCGCTCATCGTGTCTATCCTGCTGTCCTGTTTCGGTCCCAAGTTGCGTATCATCACCTATACCACCAACTCCGCCAAACTCCTGATGCGCGAAATCGGCATCTGCATGTTTATGGCCTCGGTAGGTCTGGGCGCAGGCGTAGGCTTTGTCGATACGGTCGTCGGTGGTGGCTACTGGTGGGTGCTCTACGGCTTCCTCATCACCTTCGTGCCTTGCATCGTAGTGGGCATCATAGCCCGTCTGGTGTGCCACCGCAGTTACTTCACCATTGCCGGCATGATCAGTGGCGCGATGACCGACCCTCCTGCCTTGGCTTACAGCAACAGCATCTCGGGCAACGACCAGGCCTCTGTGGCCTATTCTACGGTCTATCCGCTGTCCATGTTCCTGCGCGTACTCGTGGCGCAGTTGCTGGTGCTCATGGCGCTGTGACTTATTTTCTTCTACGGCAGGTCTCTATGCTAAATTTCTCTGAAATATAGTATTTTGACAGGCTTTTCTTGGTCATTTGAGTCGAAAACGCTAAATTTGCACGTTGGAGAGTGCATTTCATGCTGCGCCCTGCACTTTTTGTAGTGCATCTAAATACAATTCTACTATGGATTTGATATTGATTGCATTTATGAAGGAACAGTTGAACCTTGTTTCAACTGACTTCAAGCGTTATCTGTACGACAAACTGTCATGGGAGGCAAGACTTGTCGGTCTGATGGGACCTCGTGGTGTCGGAAAGTCCACGATGGTGCTCCAGCACATCAAAGAGCAAGCCGCAGACGTACAGGGCAAGAGCCTGTATGTTTCGGCTGACCACAGTTATTTCTCAACCCATACGCTCATCGATACTGCCGCCCAGTTTGTACGCGAGGGTGGAGAATGGCTTTATATTGATGAGGTGCACAAGTACGAGAGGTGGTCGATAGAACTGAAGCAGATCTATGACTCCCATCCCACGCTTCATGTGTTCTTTACAGGTTCCTCGGTGCTGAATATCCTGGAAGGCGAAGCCGACCTTAGTCGTCGGGTACTTCTCTGGGGCATACAAGGTCTTTCGTTCCGTGAGTTCCTTGAACTGTTTCATGGCATCAAGACACCAGTACGTTCCTTCGAGGAAGTGCTGGAAGGAAAGGTACAGATAGAAGGCATCGAGCATCCTCTTCCTTTGTTCAATCAGTATCTTCGTGAAGGATATTATCCATTCTCACGCGAAGGTTACTTCCAGCAGCGTCTTCAGCAGGTAATCCGTCTGACTATGGAAGTTGATATACCGCAGTATGCCAATATGACCCCTGCAACAGGCAGAAAGCTTCGCCGTATGCTTGGCATCATCGCAAGCCATGTTCCCTACAAACCAGAGGCAACAGCCCTTGCCAACGAGATAAAGGTAAGTCGCAACGATATTCCGAATTACCTGATGTACATAGAGAAAGCCGGCATGATAGGACAGCTCCGTGACAGCACAGGTGGTATGCGTGAGTTGGGAAAGACCAAGAAAGTCTATCTCGACAATACCAACTTAATCTACACCATGACCGGTGAGAACGCAAACATCGGTAATGTCCGCGAGACCTTCTTCTTCAATCAGACGCGACTCCATCAGGAAGTAATCTCTTCCAAGGTATCTGACTTCCAGATTGGTGAATACACCTTTGAGGTAGGTGGCAAGAAGAAGGGAATGAAGCAGGTGAAGGATGTGGAGAACGCTTACATCGTCCGTGATGATACGGAATATGCAAGCGGACAGTTCCTGCCTTTGTGGAGCTTTGGATTGTTGTACTAAATGGTGTTTTTTATAGTCATGGCGCAATGACCGCCTTGCCTGCAAAAGCGTGCAGCCGCTGCAAGGGCATATCCTTTGCAGCGGCTGCTATCTTCGTGCGTACGGTCTGCTATTCTGCGGCGAAGTCATTGCCCCACTCGTACTCCCACGCGCCGTTCTTGCGCTCGGGGGCGTCGTAGTGGTGGGTCTTCTCGTCGTCGATGGGTATCTCGCTGTAAGCGAGCAGGGCGCGCTCGGGGCAGAGCACGATGGGCTTGGCAAGGGGAGTGAGGTAGTGCTTCATGGCCTTACTTGATGATCTTCTTGCCGTCCATGATGCTGATGCCTTTCGCGCTGCCCGTGACGCGGCGACCAGAGAGGTCGTAGGCGCGGCGCGCGCTCTCGGGCGCATACAGCGTCGCTATCGCCGTGTCGTCCTCTCCCTCGACGAGGATGGTGATGGTGCGCGCCTTGGTGGCGACATTGTAGTCATCGGCGATGGGCGTGATGTCGAGATACCAACGCTGGGGGCTGAGCGTCACATCGGAGTCGTCGCACTGCTGCAACTTGCCGCCGGCCATGGCATAGTAGCCATTGGTGTACATCGTGGTGACGGGCGCGTAGGTGCCCATGAAGGTGTAGATGCACTCTGTACTGCGGCACTCCACGCTGCCACTTTCGGCAGCCTTCACAGTTCTGCCGCTCAGCGTCAGCGTATAGGCATCGGTACGCTTGGCGCGGATGAGGTAGGGACAGTTGGCCTTGGTGCTGCCCTTCGTGAGTTTACGCACCACAAGGTGTGTGCGCTCGAAGTCGCCGTCGTCATCGTCGTCATACTGTATGACATTGACTATCTTGGCGATGTCGAAGTCCGCGCTCCACTCCTCGTAACGCATGGCGAAGGGCACATAGAGTGCTTGCCAAGAGGTGTTGTCAAACGTGCGGGTGTAGGTGACTTCGTCGTATGTGTTGTCAAACGGGAGTTCATACGCCTGCTTGTCGGCGATGGCGATGGTGGGCTCACAGTCATCCACGATGGTAAAGTTCTGCCAATAATTCGCAGCCTCATAGACAGACTTATAACCTCTCTTGACATGGAGCGTGGTATAGTTGCTGAAAGTGTAAGAATTTATCGATTGCGGCTGTGTCGCTAAATTGGCCACGTCGGCAAGGCTGGTGCAACCCGAGAAGGCTTTGAATCCTATGCTCGCCACGCTCGCGGGGATGGTGATGGTGGTAAGACCCGTGCAATCAAGGAAGGCGTATTCGAGGATGCGCGTCACGCCATCGGGGATAATCGTCGTGTTGCAGCCGTACAAGAGGGTGTTTGTGGCTGTCTCGATGATGGCGTTGCAGCCATCGCGGCTGTCATACTTGGCATTGCCTTCTTCCACAGCGATAGCGTTCAGGCTGCTGCAACTCGAGAAGGCAGTATATCCTATGCTCTCCACGCCCTTGTGGATGAAGATGGCCTTCAAGCCGCAACCCGAGAAGGCTTCGAATCCTATGCGCGTCACGCTCTCGGGGATAACCGTCGTGTTGCAGCCGCACAAGAGGGTGTTTGTGGCTGTCTCGATGATGGCGTTGCAGCCATCGCGGCTGTCATACTTGGCATTACCTTCTTCCACAGTGATGGCAGTCAGGCTGCTGCAATCATTGAATGTCTGATTTCCGATGTACGTCACGCTCGCGGGGATGGTGATGGCGGTCAGGCCGCAACCCAAGAAGGCACTATCATCGATGCGCGTCACGCTCTCGGGGATAACCGTCGTGTTGCAGCCGCACAAGAGGGTGTTTATGGCCGTCTCGATGATGGCGTTGCAGCCATCGCGGCTGTCATACTTGGCATTGCCTTCTTCCACAGTGATAGCGGTCAGGCTGCTGCAACCATTGAAGACGGAACTGCCTATGTACTCCACGCTCGCGGGTAAGGTGATGGCGATAAGACCCGTGCAATCAAGGAAGGCGTTAGTATCTAAGCCCTTTAAGTTGCTGGGTAAGGTGATGGTGGTAAGACCCGTGCAACCCGAGAAGGCTCTCACGCCTATGTCGTTAAGGCTCTTGGGCAAGGTGATGGTGGTCAAGGCACTGCAACCCGAGAAGGCTTCAATACCTATGGCCGTCACGCCATCGGGGATAACCGTCGTGTTGCAGCCGTATAAGAGGGTGTTTGTAGAAGTCTCGATGATGGCGTTGCAGCCATCGCGGCTATCATAGTTGGCATTGCCTTCTTCCACAGTGATGGCGGTCAAGCTGCTGCAACCCGAGAAGGCTACATCACCTATGGTGTTAATGCTCTTGGGCAAGGTGATAGCGGTCAAGGCACTGCAACCCGAGAAGGCATTAAATCCTATGCTCGTCACGCTATACGTTATGTCGTCGTGGGTTACGGCCTCGGGTATGTCAATGTCCCCAGCGTATGCCGCCGAGAGAGAGCGTACCACAGAGGCGGTGCCGTCCTGCGAAAGGTTGTAGTAAAGTTTGCCTATCTGCACCGTTTCGGCGAGGGCCACCTTTGGCAGCAGCGCGCCGAGGACAATGAGAAGAAGTAGTAGTTTATGCTTCATAATCAAGTTATTTGCTTATTGAGCAGCAAAAGTACGAAAAAAAAAGCAAAGCCGCCAAGCCAGCACGCCGTTTTCTGCAAAAAGCCCCCTACCACGCCCCGAGGTTTTCCGCGAAGAGTAATTGCATAAATACACGCAAAAATGTCAGTATGGTATAACGCAAGTTATAAAGTTTTATTAAAAAACGCCAATTTCAAGGGCACTTTTGCGCGCTTTTGAGAAAAGTTTCATAACTTTGCAAAGCAAAAGTTTTTACTGTTCAGGTATGAAAGCATTCAACACAGCGGGTACTTGTCGCCCAAGCGAACACTATATGGTGGACATCACCGAGCGCTTGGATATCATCCGTGGGATGATTGCCAAGGGTGACTACTTCTGTATCAATCGTGGTAGGCAGTATGGCAAGACTACCACACTGGAGGCTATTGGGCATAACCTTTCGGAAGACTATTGTATATTCAATATCAGTTTTGAGACAGTGGAGGAGGTTTGCTATAAAGACGAGAATAGTCTTTATGCCAAATTGATAAGCCTTCTTGCACGTTTGTTCATGTGGACTCCTCTTCGGGGACTTGATCCAGCAGTCGCCGAGATGATAGTGGCATACTACAAGGAACATAAAAAGGAATGTTCGTCTGACGATTTAGAGTTTCTCATTAGCAGTGTCTGCCACCAGAACTCAAAACCTATTGTACTCATTATTGATGAAGTTGATCAAGCAGGCAATCATCCCTCTTTCCTCAAATTGTTAGGATTGTTGCGTGGAATGTACCTAAAACGGAATGTAATCCCTACCTTCCAAAGTGTCATCCTTGCAGGCGTCTATGACATCAAAAACCTCAAACTGAAAATCCGCACGGAAGGCGAGCATCAGTACAACTCGCCATGGAACATCGCGGTTCCCTTCGACGTCGATATGAGTCTTTCGGCAGAGGGTATTGCTGGCATGCTCGCAGAGTACAAGGCTGACCACAATCTGACGTTTGACGAAGTGTTCATAGGGCAAATGATACGCGACTATACGGCCGGCTATCCCTTCCTCGTGAGCCGCATCTGCCAGATTATCGATGCACAGCAGTACACATGGGACAAGGAAGGTGTGCTGAAAGCAGTGAATGCATTACTGAAAGAGAGCAATACACTCTTTGATGATATGCAGAAGAAACTGACGCAGTTCCCTGGTCTTGCCGACATGCTGAAATCCATTATCTTTGGTGGCAAGCGAGTGTCTTTCAACTATTATGATCGAGACATCAACATTGCCGTTATGTTCAACTTTGTAAAGGAGGAACAGGGTGCAACGAAGATTGCCTGTCGCATATTTGAGACTTGGCTTTATAACTATTACATCTCTCTTGACAAACCATCTCACATCTACCAGTTGGGCGAATATGAGAAGAATCAGTTTGTCCATGATGGCATCATTGATATGCGTCTTATCATAGCACGATTCTGCGTTCACTTCAACGAGATTTATCGCCCGGGACACGATGATGAGTTCATAGAGGAAAACGGCCGTAAGATATTTCTCACCTACCTGCGCCCCATCATCAACGGCATCGGCAATTACTACTGCGAGGCCCAGACGCGCGACCTCACCCGCACCGACATCATCATAGACTATCTCAGGCAGCAGTACATCGTGGAGTTGAAGATATGGCGCGGCGAGTCGTATAATGAGCGGGGCGAGAAGCAACTGGCCGAGTATCTCGAACGCTACAACCTGCAGACGGGCTACATGGTAAGTTTCTGCTTCAACAAGACGAAGCAGCCGGGTTTGCTACCGCCTGTGGAACTCAATGGCCGCACGCTGATAGAGGCAATCGTCTAAAAATAATCCACCCCCTACCATGCTCCGAGGTATTTCCTCACGATGTCCATCTGTCGGGGCGTTATATTATTTACATGCTAAGAGGGCTATTCCTCCACAATCTCCATATTCAGTAAATCTCTGAACAAATGCTTGGAGGAATCAGAAAATATCCGTACCTTTGCAACACCAAGAAAGAGACACTCAGGATTGTCCCCCAGCAGTTCCTGACAGTCAAACGCGACACAGTTCAGTTGACAGACCCTGTGCGCCACTTCCGTAGATAGAAAATCCGCAAACATCAGATTCTCAAAGTTGTTCATAACCTGTTGGTGAAGTGATGTTTGCGGATGAATTGTTTTGAGGCTCTTATTGTTTTACCCAAATAGAACCATTATCCATTAAATCAGCTGCAAATGTCTTTTTGTTTATCCAAGTAAGCCGAACGACCTCTTTATAAACTTTACCATCCCCTATCCACATGAGCGTCAATATAGAACCAGTTTCCTCGTATGACCAATAAAAAGGCTCATTATCAGCGTCAATATCGCCATCGTCATATTCAAAATATGTACCTGTACCATCAGATTTGAAGGTTAATAGACAATATCCATCCTCCCATGAATATTTCCACTTACCAACCATTGTTGATTGTTCTTCTTTTGTTGTAATTTCATCATCATCATCCTTGCTACAAGAAGAGAATGCGATGACTGTACCGAGTACGACCACAAGCATCATCATAATGCTCCAAAGTTTGTTTGTCTTCATTAAAATAAAGAATAAAAGAAGGAGCGCGAACTTTCCGACGCTTATCCTTCTCTGAGGTACGACCAAGTAACCTTTGTAACAGATAAGTACGGAGAAATCCACGCCTCATAAAGCGTGAAATCACCACTGCTTATTCTCGTTACTTGAAGTTTGGTCGTTTTCAGAGAAGAGAACAAGAGCAGTTTGCTCAAGTATATGTTATGTGTCTAACGGCTGTCGCTTACCTTCGTAGTTAATAATAGAGTTTGATAAATACGTTGGTGAAGTGGCTGCACACATGGTGCACCGTCTCCTGATTGCTGTGTGTTACTGTCTGTTTCGTAGCGTCTGTGCCGTGGCAAAGACCAATATGTTGTGATTTAATGGTTTGACTTTTTGCTATTTGAGTAAATTTACATTTGCATCATGTTATAATTCAGTACATCCTTTACGGAATAAACACGGCTCATGTTTTCAAACGTGAAATACTGGTCATCAAGTATATACCACTTTGAACGTTCTTTGACAGACATGTGCTGTATATCGCGGAAATAACTCACAGGTATCATTACCACACGACCATCTGTAAGGTAAACCACCATCATGCCTCGCTTCTCTGTGAAGTTGAGTTTCTTTATTCCTATATTAGTGTCTTTGTATTTACACATAGCCGTCTATTTTTTAAGCGTTATTTCTTTTACTTCTGTCTTGATGCCTTCATACGATTTGGTGAGTTGCTGGTCAATGTACGCCCAGTTCTCTCTTATAATTTGTACGAGCAGTTCGTTTTCCTTTGTGGAGAGCGACGATTCGTATATCACCACGTCGGGCACGCCGTTGGTTTCAAGCCATACCTTTGCCACAGAGTGTTTAGCACGTGCTCCTTTTAGTCGTGGGAATACATGAACGTGTCGCCTGTTCTCATACTTATCAACGGGGATGGAGACTAAAATGTATGCCCGTAGAAAGAGGTATAGGAGTGCGAGTTGCCCCATAATCGTATCTGTTTGAATTTACCTGTGTCATAGCATGCTTGCTTCCTTTATGCACTATCTGCGTGCAAAGGTAAGCATATTCTGTCAAATACGCGCAAAATCTCCTTAAAATCTCTACCACGCCCCGAGATATTTCCTCACGATGTCCATCTGGCGGGGCGTGAAGACGCGCTGGCGCGGACGGTAGCCGGCCTCGAGGAGTTCTTCGCGGAAGTGGAGGTCGGCGGCTATCCAGCGGCGCAGACGCACCACGGAGGAGCGGGGCGTGGGAGCAGGGAAATAATGCGTCGCGACGAGGCGGCGAAGGCGGGGAAGGGTCATGTGGTGGGTACGCATAGTGATAATAAATTTATTGGTGAAACTGGCGGCGGACATCGTCGATAAGAAGTGGGTTGATCTCCATGCCCGTCTCCTGACGCGCCATTGCGCTGACAAGGCGGGAGATGTCGGAACTCAGCGTGAAGGCATTGGTACGGACGGTGTTGATGTCGGGCGAGAGCGGGTGGTCGGGATGCAGACCGCAGCGGCCGCAGACGGCAGCGAGGTAGAGCGCGGTGTTGTTCTCCGTGGGCGGCGCCCAGCGCGTGATGATGCTTCGTGGCGTGACGAGGCCATAACGCCGCATATAGGTACGCACGAGGCAGACGGCAGCGCGGAGGCCGAGCTCGATGCTGATGAAGTGGCAAAATCCCTTGACGTTGGGGCAGTTGGGGTTGAGGCCGAGCCACGGATTGCGCACCGTGTAGCGGATGTTGAGCGGATTGTGAATACGCTCGCCCAAAGCAGTATTTTTCGTAGTCATGATATAAGAATTTAGGTGATAGGTTCTGGCTGCAAAAGTACGACATGAAAGCAGGCAAAAGCAAGCGAAATGCCAAAAATCTTCACGTCATTCACACTATTTAACTATCGGCAGAGGCTAAGTGCTTGATAATCAACAAACGCGCCATATAGTGGCACAAACGGCATGTGGCGGCGTAAATTATGTTAAATAGCGTTAAATAGTAAGTGCACGGAAATGGTGGAAAAGTTGTGGGAAAGCGGGGGGAAACGCGGTGGGAAAACAAGGCGCGAAAGAGCGGCGGTGAAGCCTTCGTTTTATCCACCATTCCCCCGAGTTTTACGCCGCTATGCACCGCCGATATACACCGCCAAAAACTGCTCAATGAGAGCACTTAAAACGCTGATAACTATGTGCCCTAACGCTGCACCAAGAAAGGCTTATCCACTTTTCCACGCCCCTTATTATTGCTCTAATACATACTATGAAGAAAAAAGGAGCCTCACGGTAGTGTGAAAAAAAGTATGCTTATAAAAATAAAAAGAGCGGTGGAGAAGTGGAGAAGATGTGGAATTAAATTTGTAACTTTGCGCCGTAGATATAAAATGATGCGCCAACACATGAAATTATTTTCTTTCCGACATAATGGCAAGCCGGCCGCAGAGGTCGTGCCCTGTCCCACCTACCAGACCCTCACGCCGCTCACCCTCTGCCAGTGGCTCTGGGCCGAGACCCACGAAGGTCAGCCCATGCCCGAGCCCATGGCACACGAGATCGCCGCCCTGCAGACGCTGCCTTGCCTCTCCGATAAGGGCATATCGGTCGAACGACTTGCCCAGACCCTCGCCACGCTCCCGGCAGAGCAGGCGCACGCCTTGGCAGAGCAAGCCCTCGGCGCGACGCAGTTTCGCCACATCGCCCAGCACATCCATCTGACGGCCGTAGAGACTGCGGGCAACATGAAAGCCGCCGAAGCCGAGCATGCCGTCGTGGCGCAGCACCTGCTCTCGGAGAAAGACTACAACACCCTCAAGCAGCAGATCGCGCTGCTCGGCGTCACCATAGCCGACAAGGAGCAAAACCTCCGACACCTCGAGGCCAAGCGCGACGCTGCCAAGGAGGCCGAGCAGCAGCAGATGGGCTATGACAAGGCCGAAGCCGCCTACAACAACGCCAACAAACGCTACCTCTCGCTCAAACCCGAGCAGCAGCGTCTCGCGCGCTACGACTCCGTGCTCGAGGTGAAAAATCTCTACCGCGACATCGAACACGCGCAGGACGACATACGCCACTACACCAGCGTGCTCGAGCAGACCGCCGCAGAGGCCGAGCGCAGCCGCGAAGCCCTTCACAATGCGGAGGAAGCCGTGCGTTTAGCCCGTGAGCGCGAAGATATGCTGACGCGCCAGTACGCCTTGCGACGCAAAGCCATAGAGCAGGGCAAGGACACCGCCGTGGCCATCGGCATCATGGAGCAGCGGCGCGAAGAACTCCACGACGAGGCCGAGCGCGTGCAGCGCGTCACGCAGCAGCGGCGCGACCACCGACGCATCAAAGCCGCCGACATCGCCGAGACGAAGCGCACGCTCGCCACACTGGGTGAGCAGATGCAGATGCAGCAGGTGCACCAGAGCATGTTTGACCACTACGACCTCATCATGGACCACCTGCGCACCCTCGCCGAGCGCACCGACAGCAGCGACAAGAGCCACCGCGAACTCGCTGCCCTCAAACGCGACTACGACCGCCTCGTCATGGCCAAAGCCGAGACCGAGACCCAGCAGCAGCAACTCGCGCAGCAGGCCGACGCCTTGCGCGCCGACCTCGAAGGCCATCAACAGGCCTTGCGCGGCAGCGACGGCGAGCGCATCGCTACCCAGCACTACAAGGCAAGCAGCCGACTCGAACGCTTGCAGCGGGCACGCGCGCTGTGGGCCGACATCGTGGCCATGCAAGAGCGCATCGCCACGCTCCGTGAGCAGGGCGAGCGCATCGCAGGCAGCATCGCCTACAAGCAGCGCGAGCGTGAGAGCCTCACCATCGACCTCCAAAGACAGCGACAGGCCTACGACACCGCACGCGCCAACTACCTGTTGGCGCAGAGCAGCAACGTCACGGCGCAGCGCACCTGCCTCAAAGAGGGACAGCCGTGTCCCGTCTGCGGGTCGCTCCATCACCCCTTCCACAGCGAGACGGAGCAGGAGCGTGCCGACTACGGCCTCGATGGGCTCATCACCAACTTGCAGCGCGAAGCCGAACAGGCCGAGCAGCAGCGTATCAAGCGGGAGCAGCAACTCGCCGAGACGGAGCAGGCCATCGTCAGCCTCACGGCCGAGCAGCAGCAGGCACGCCGCACACTCAGCGTGCTGCAAGACATCGCCGCAGGCCTGCACCAGCAGTGGCAGCAGTATGCCGACCTCGACCCCGCGCTCGCCGACGACTTCACGCGCAGCACCCTTGCCGCATCACGACTGGCCACCATCGACACGCTCATCCACTCGGCAGAGGTGCGTAGCGCAGAGGTGCGCAGCGCGTTTGAGGACTACAACCTCCACCAGCGCAGCATAGAGCGGCTGCGCAGCCAGATCGACGCGACGCAAGAGCGACTCGAGGGCGTGAGCAGCAATATGTATCGCATACGCTCGGGCCTGCAATTCAGCCAGCAGATGCGCGATAAGGCTACCGAGGCCGCCGACATGGCCGACCGCGAAGTGGCGCGCCTCTACGAGATACTCAACGAATACATCACCCTCTCGGGCTGGCACCTGATATGGAACAAAAACGCCGAAGCCCTGCGCGACAGCCTCAAAAATCTCAATGCCGAGCACAAGCAGACGGTGCAGAACATGGAGAAATACACCCTCCAACTTCAACTCCTCGAGCAGGAACTCGCTGCCATCGATGCCGACCTCGCCGAGCGCGACGCCGCCTACGCCGACCTCTGTCAGCAGCGCGACGGCCTCGCCGCCGCCATCGTGCGTGAGCAGCAGCAGCAGCGCACCGTCTTCGGCGCACTCACCCCCAGTGAGGAGCAGCAGCAGACGGAGCAGCAGATTGCGGAGCAGCGCGCACTGACGCAGCAGGCCATCGACCGCTATGGCGACATCCTCGCCACCGTGACGCAGCAGCAGCAGACCTACACCATCTACACTGCCTTGCAACGCGAGCAGCAGGAGCACTGCGCCGCCCTGCGCCGCAGCCTCGACCAGTGGATAGCCAAGTACAACCTCACCCACTCCACGCTGCAAGTGGCCGAACTCCACGACCTTTTCAGCAGTCAGCGCGACTGGCACGCCCTGCGCCTCGAGCTCTCCACCGCCCACCAGCAGCTCCTCTTGGCGGAGAAGGCGCGGCTGCCGCAGCCCACCGACGCGCCCATCGACCTCGCCACCGTGACGCAGCAGATAGCCGGCCTCCACGCCGCCATCGCCACCGCCCGCGAGCAGCGCGGTCAGATGCAGCAGCGCCTCATCCTCCACGACGCTGCCGAGCAGGCCGCCACCGCCACGCCCGCCCAGCACGACCTCCTCTGTGCCCGCGCCACCCTCTACGCCACTCTCGACAAAGCCTTCGGCAGCCTCGACGGCGACTCGCTCGCACGGCCCGCGATGGAGATTGTCGTCGAGCACTTGAAAGTAAAAATGTAAGTATAATACGATTATGATTAAATTTATAGATTTATTTGCTGTCATTGGAGGAATACG
>JAGHRU010000176.1 GCA_018066225.1 Candidatus Equimonas enterica | reverse complement strand
CGTTGGAAGAACCATCCTGCTCCCAGCCTCTGGTGAAGTCGCTACTTTCGAGGTGGCTGTTGCTGAAGTAGCAAGGACTAACAGCAAAGCTGATGCAAGCCTTCTTACCTTGATAGGTGAAAGCCTTCTTGATATCGGTAGTGTACTGGAAGCCCATGAAGAAAGGCTTACCATCAATCTGGACGGGCTCATCGAAGGGCAACTCTACGACATAACCGACTGTGCTGCCATCTGAAAGCGTGATAGGCTGTCCGTCACCGGCGGCAATAGCCTCTTCAAGGGTCATCTTATTCTGTGCAAGGATGTTACCATCAGTATCTACGGCGAAGTAGGTGATGTCCTTAATCTGTGCGGGGATACCCATAGCCAAGCCTTGGAGCGTGTTACCAGCAAAGCGCTTGGTCAGCACCTCAGGTACGAGCGTACCTTCTGCGATAACCTCGCCGCCCTTGATTTCGGTAAGGAAGCAAGTCAGACTACTATATTGCATGTTGAATACATTGATGAGGTTGGCAGGCTGACCAGTTTCTTCTTCGTCAGCGCGTCCGACACGGTTGAGATTAAGCTTAGCAATTTGCTGCTTGTTGCTGACACCGTAACCATTCTTGACAACGGCAGCATTCTCAGCGGCCTTAGGGAAGGTCACATACTTCTTGGCAGAGGTCTGCGCACTCATAGAGAGCGTACCCATGGCAAGAAGCGCAAGGAGTAAAGTTTTTCTCATTGTTGTGATGAATTATGAGTTTGTAAATAAAATTAGTTGACTCGCGTAGGTTGGAAGCAGTTTCTCCCACTTATGCTCCGCAAAAGTACAAACTTTTTTTCAATTGCAAAAGGAAATCGCGAAAAAGATATGGGCAATCTCGAAATATTAGCACTTTTTCACTATCTTTGCGCTCATGTTAGGCTTGTATCTCCATATCCCCTTCTGCGCACAGCGTTGCGTATATTGCAGTTTCTACTCCACCACGCACGGCGCAGCGATGCGGCGACGCTATGCCACGGCATTGTGCCACGAGATAGCCTCCCGCGCCTCCTGCGCCACCTGCGCCAGCGAGCCACTGAGCAGCATCTACTTGGGAGGCGGCACGCCGTCGTGTCTCTCCGACGACGACCTGCGGCGCATCTTGCACACCATCTATGCCCACTGCCGCATTGCGCCCGACGCAGAAGTGACGCTGGAAGCCAACCCCGACGATATCAGTGCGGCGCGGGTCGCTGCATGGCGCACCATGGGCATCAACCGCATCAGCATGGGTGTGCAATCCACCGACGACACCACCCTTCGCCTCTTGCGTCGTCGCCATACTGCTGCCGAGGCGATGGCCGCCGTGCATACCGTCTGCGACGGCGGCATCAGCAACATCTCCATCGACCTCATCTACGGCTTGCCCGGACAGTCGATGGCCGCATGGCAGAGCGATGTCGCCACGGCTCTGTCCTTGCCCATTCAGCACTTGTCGGCCTACGCCCTGTCGATAGAGCCCGGCACACCATTATATAATATGCGCGCGTGTGGCGAGGTGCAGGAGTGCGACGAGGAGATGAGCCGAGCGATGTACGACCACCTCATCGCGGCCACGCAGGCAGCGGGCATGGTGCACTACGAGATTTCCAACTTCGGCTACCCCGACCACATGGCGCGTCACAACACAGCCTACTGGCAGGGCCATCCCTACCTCGGCATCGGCGCAGGTGCCCACGGCTACGACGGGGCTGCGCTGCGGCGCATCAACACGCCCGACGTGCAGGCCTACGTTGCGGCCTATGAGGCAAGCCTCGCTGCCGACGTCCCTTTCGATCCGCCCCATAACGACGAATACCTCTCGCCGAGTGAGCGTTACGACGAGCAGGTGATGACTGGGCTGCGCACGACAGAGGGCATCCATCTCGCGGCTTTGAGTGACGACGAGCGTGCCTACCTGCTGCGCCAGAGCGCGCGCTTCGTGGCTTCGCGCCACCTCGCGCTCACCAGCGATGAGCACCTGCGGCTCACGCACGAGGGCATCTTCATCAGCGACTACATCATGGCAGAACTGATGTGGGACGCATAGAGCGTACACGCCACGCCCATACCCCACAAAAAAGGCAGGGCGCGAGTAGCACTGTCTCCCGACAGCGGCTAC
>JAGHRU010000188.1 GCA_018066225.1 Candidatus Equimonas enterica | reverse complement strand
CGGGCCACGACGACTCGGCCAAGTCGCGCGCGGCACATCGTGACCAACCAGCGGGTGCACCTCATCCTGCTCGATGTCATGATGACGCCCAAGTCGGGCTTCGAGTGGGCACGGGAGTTGAAAGCCGACGCCCGCACGGCCGCCATCCCCATCATCTTCTGCACCGCCAAGACCATGGAGCAGGACCTGCTGCAAGGCTTTGCGCTGGGCAGCGACGACTACATCTGCAAGCCTTTTCGCATCAGCGAGGTCAAGGCGCGGGTCAAAGCCGTGCTCCGACGCGCTCTGGGCAAGCCGGACGACGCGTCTGCGCAGACCGCCACGACGACGCGCGCAGACCAGATTTCCTACGAGGGCATCGTGCTCTCTACGGCGCGTAAGGAGTGCCATGTCGATGGCGTGAAGGTGGAGTTTACGAAGTTGGAGTTTGAACTATTAGCGCTCCTGCTCTCGCGTCCGGGACAGGTCTTCTCGCGTGAGAAGATACTGCGTGAGGTGTGGCCGAGCGACGCCATCGTGCAGGACAGGACAGTGGATGTCAATGTCACCCGCATCCGCAAGAAGATAGGTCGCTACGGCGCGTGCTTGCGCACGAAGTTAGGTTACGGTTATGTGTTTGGGAGATGATGAAGACGCGCTTTACCAACAGGATTTTCACCGCTGCCACCATACTGGCCAGCGTGTTTACGCTATTTTTCGGCATCTACGAGTACAGGCATGAGCACACCTTCCGCGTCGATATCCTCCACGCGCAGTTGCAACTCAACAACTACCGCTACATCATGCACCCGAGCGACAGCCTCTGCCGCTCACCGCTGCGCGTCACCGTCATCGACACCCTCGGGCGCGTGCGCTTCGACTCCGAGGAGCAGGACATCAGCCACATGGGCAACCATCTCCAGCGCGAGGAGATACAGGAGGCACTACTAAGCGGCAGCGGCTACGCCATCAAGCGCGCCTCGGCCACCAACGGCGAGAAGTACTTCTACTCCGCCACCCGCTTTGGCGACCAGATTGTGCGCTCCTCGGTGCCCTATTCGGCGGCACTGACGGCCTCGTTGGAGCACGACTACACCTTCGTCTATTACACCGTCGGCATCCTCCTGCTCATCGCCATCGCCTTCTACTTCCGCCACCGCTACGCCCATAGCGAGCAGGAGAAACAGCGCATCAAGCGACAACTCACCGAGAACGCGGCGCACGAACTCAAAACGCCCGCCGCCACCATAGAGGGCTACCTCGAGACCCTCGTCAGCCACCCCGACCTGCCCGCGCCGCAGCGCCTCGACTTTCTCCACCGATGCTATGCGCAGAGCCGCCGCATGAGCAGCCTGCTCGCCGACATGAGCATGCTCACGCGCCTCGACGAAGCCCACCGCGTGCCCGAGCCGCCCGCGACGCCTATCGACGCTGCCGCCATCTTGCGACAGATACAGGACGAGACCGCCGCCCTCTTTCGTGAGCACAACATCCAGTTGCAGTTGCATCTGCCGCCCACGCTGCCGATGCAGGCCGACGCCGCCCTCATCTATTCGCTCTTTCGCAACATCTTCAACAACGCCCTCGCCTACGCCACGGAGGCCACCTACTTCCGTGTGACGGCCGCCGTCTCTGGCCGCCGCTACACCTTCACCTTCGCCGACAACGGCGCAGGCGTGCCCGAGCGTCATCTCCCCCATCTCTTCGAGCGTTTCTACCGCATCGACAAGGGCCGCTCGCGCCGTCTGGGTGGCACGGGTCTTGGCCTTGCCATCGTCAAGAACATCGCCTTGCAGTATGGCGGCTCCGCCACCGCGATGCCCACCCCCGGCGGCGGCCTCACGATAGAGGTGGTGGTGCGGGGAGAGTAGGGGGAGGCAAGAGTCACCGCCCTGCCAAACGCGCCGCACTGTCTGCAAAGACCACCTCTGCGACATCCCCATCTTTGTAAATGCCCTACACGACTTGCAATCCTCTAAAGGTGTAAAACCATCCAATTCTTTCCAGTATTTGTAAAACTGGAAAGAATTGGACGTTTTTTTCCTTGGTAATTTTAACCTTTCAGCCTTTATTTCGCCATTTTCAAGGAATACTCTTTCGTAATAGAACAGGCCACGCAGCGCACGAACTCCATACACCAGCCGCCACGCCCTCACCGCCACACCACGTGCCTCACCTCTACGCTGTCATCTGCCGCAAGATAGGCTTCCATGCTGGTGAAGTCGGTGAAGCGCTGGTGGCAACCGCACGGACAGATGACGGAATAGACGAAGTGGTGGTCGCCTGCGGGGACAACACGCAGCGCAGTCCCTTCGCGCGGCGCAAAGAGCGGGCCGCAATGGCCAGAAGGGCAGTCGGGCAGCGGACACTGCGCCTCGGGCCACGACGACTCGGCCAAGTCGCGCGCGGCACGCTCGGCAAATCGGACTTTGTGTGCTGCTCCCAGCAGATACTTTTCCAGCTCTGCGCAGATGATGCGCTGCGTCTGGGCTTCCAGTTTTTCTGCTCTCGGCGCGCAAGACGCACACAGCAGGCAGGCGCAGAGCACGAATAGCCAATTCTTGTTCATCGGCTTTATAATGTCGGCTATGGTCACATAGGACGACATTCGGCTATGGGTCGCTTGATTAAATTCCCAAAACGTTCTTCTATTACAAGCATTTGCTCATTGGGCAAATACTCTATGGCCGTCCCCACCTGTTTTACCTTTGAGCCGGCGTAGTAAACATAAGTAACCTCTTTGCCTATTTCGATGCCAAATGGGGGATTCTTCTTCCTTTCACATAAGAAGTTCTTGTAATCCTCCATCGTGGGAGATGCCATACCTGCATCTTTCAACAAGAGGTCGTATTTATGAGAAACATGTTGCAGCACAGAAGCAAGTTTGTTATTGCTTTCTGTGTCATCCGAGAGGTAGGTCGTTTCAATATCATCGATAATTGCGTTGAGTAAGAATTGCTTACTGGCTTCTTGCCCTTTCAGTTCTTTAATGGCGAAATAGTGAATGGCGTGGTTTGCCTTTACCTCACAATCCACATACTTTGCCTTGATGACTTTCAGGTCATTGGTCATGCCCCATATCTTGAAGAAGAGCATGATTTGGAGCACACATAATACGATACAAAATACGATAAAGAATACGATAACTAATAAATCTAATAACATAATGCTGGCATTAAAAAGATGAGTAAATGGGTGTGGCACCTCACGCCTTGCCCACCATCATCCGCCACCACTGGAAGTGGCGACGGCGGGTGAGGTAGTCCGCCTGGTGCATATAGCGGTAAGCCTCGCGCTCGAAAGCGATGGCGAAATAGGCGCGCATAGGATGGCGCAGCCGAAGGAAGTGGTAGAGCCACGCCACGCCGTACCAGAGGTAGAAAAACACGTAGAGCATCTCGCGCATCTGGCGCGTGTGGATGTCTTCGTGCCGACGCTCATCGGGCGTCATCACCGTGCCGTGACGCACGATGATGCACCCAAAGAGGTTGATGGCGTAGAAGCGGCGTGGCGGGAAGTAGCGGCAATGCAGGAGCATGGCGGAGGCTATGAGGTCAGGCCAGACGGCTGAGGAGTGCGATGGTGACGCGCCAGATGTCGGCAGCCGTGTCGAGATCCACGCGCTCCGAGGTGGAGTGCGGCTCTACGATGCGCGGGCCTATGGAGGCGATTTCCACGCCCGGGTATTTCTCCACATAGTAGGCGGCCTCGAGCACGAAGTGCATCGCCACGGGCTTGGGGGCGAAGCCGAGGACATCGCGGAAGGTGGCCGAGGTGAGCGAGAGCAGCGGCGCGTCGGGACGCTCCACCCATGCGGCGGTGTCCATCAGCAGGTCGATGTGCGCGGCGTGATGAGCCTTGCAAGCCTCGGCGATGGCGCGTCCTGTGCGGCGAATGTCATCGTTGTCGAAACTGCGGCTGTGGCAGGTGGGGGAAGGTGCGGCTGTCGGCAGCCGTAGCGGCCACGCCGATGTTGTTGCTCGTCATCACCGTCCCCGGCATATCGCTGCGCATGCTGATGACGCCGCATGGCAGGGCGGCGATGGTGGCCACGACGTGGCGCAACTCGGGGCAGTGGTGCGTCGGCCTCTCGCCGCGGACGATGTCGAGGCGCACGCTGGGGTCGGTCGTGCCATACTGCTCAGCCATCTGCCTCTGGCACGCATCAATCCTCTGCTGCGTCGCCTCGGCGCGGCTCTCGGGCACGAGCAGCGTAGCGGTAGCGGCCGAGGCGATGGAGGCGTTTGCCGTGCCACCGTCGAAGGCCGAGAGCAGGACATCGTCGGCAAGCCCAGCGATGAGGCCAGCGAGCGTGTGGATGGCGTTGCAGCGACCCTTGTTGATATCCACGCCGCTGTGGCCGCCGAGTCCTCCTGTGATGCTGAGCGTGAAGGCGTCGTAGCCCTCGGCACTGACGGGCTCGGGGGTGAGCGTCCAGTGCGCCTTTTGCAGATACGCGCCTGCTGCGCCCACGGTGATTTCGTCGTAGGCTTCGGAGTCGAGGTTGATGACCTTGCGGCCGCGTATGAAGTCGGTGGCGAGTCCTTCTGCGCCGCTCATGCCGTCTTCCTCGTTGGTGGTGGTGAGCACTTCGAGCGGGCCGTGGACGATGGTGTCGTCGGCGAGGATGGCCAGAGCCATGGAGAGGCCCATGCCGTTGTCAGCCCCGAGCGATGTGCCCTCGGCCTTCATCCAGCGTGTGGTCTTGCCCTCGGCGTCGGTCACGGTGCCGATGTAGGGGCGTATCTCGTCGCGGAGCGGGTCGAACGGCCGGCCGTCGCGGCGGTAGTCGTCGCGGGCGACGCAGACCATGTCCATGTGGTTGAGGATGACGACGGGCTCAGCGTCTTCGTGTCCCGGCGTAGCGGGCTTCTCGATGACGACGCAGTTGTTGGCATCGCGACGGTAGCGGAGGTGGTGTGCCTCGGCAAACTGACAGAGGAAATCGGCCACACGGCCTTCGTGGTGAGAGGGGCGCGGGATGGCGCAGAGTTGGCGGAAAATAGAGAGATAAGGCATAGTATTGGGAAGTTAGCGAACGGCTTCGAGCCATTCGAGGTTGAAACGATAGTGCAGACGGCTGCTGACGATGTGGATGAGGCCGTCGGGCGTTTGCGTGCCTGCCAGATAGCCTTTGGGCTCGGCATGGGTGGCATCGGTATGAAAGATGCCCGTCCATCCGCCACCGTCGAGGGTGCGCGCTGTGCCGTCGGTGAGCAGACGCTTGATGGGCCATGTCGCGCCGTCGTCGTAGGAGAGGGCGCAGTAGAGGCCGTAGCCTCGGCTGCCGTCGCTCATGAGCAAGCCTTGTTGGGCGGCTGGGGTGCGATCGGGATGGTGGGTGAAGGCCACGAGCAGCAACGGCCCTTCCGCGAGGCGCAGCAAGACGAGCCGCTGTCCGCCGTCGATGGGTGGGAAGGGGCTTGCGCTGTACTGCCATGTCGCGCCGAAGTCGGTGCTGCGGCTCGCGGGCATATACAGTCGGCCGTCATCGCCCTTGATGGCATTGCCGCGCCCCAAGGCGAAGAGGCTGCCGTCGCGCAGTTGCACGAGGCCAGCGTGTATGCCCGCTATGTTGTCGCCCGTGCCGCCACCTTGGGCAGCGATGGTGGGCCACTGCTTGCGCCATGCCGCCACGTCACTCTCGGCGTGTGGGTCGCTCCATGTGTTGCCTCCATCGCGGCTGATGAGCAGTGCCGTGCCATCGTGCGACTCCGGCCCTGCGTCGCAGGCTTGCACGAGGTAGCCTTCGCGCGTCACGATGGGGCCTGCCACGGCTTGGTGGCGCAGGGTG
>JAGHRU010000022.1 GCA_018066225.1 Candidatus Equimonas enterica | reverse complement strand
CAGTTGGACCATCACATCATCGCAGGCGGCAACTTGCTCTGTATGCACGGCCTTTACTATTCCACCCACGGCGGTTGGTGGGAATGGGCACCGCCGTGTTTTCATTTCCGTATGCCCTATTGGCCACACACCAAGCGCTGGCTGCGCTACGCCGAACGCCTATGCTATCTGCTGAGTCAGGGCACCCATGTGGCCGATGTGGCGGTGCTCTATCCCACGGAGCCGATGCGAGCCGTGCGTGGTAGCAGTCCTGCGCTCACCTTTGCCGTCACCGACTCATTGAGCCGCCACGGCATCGACTTCGCCTACATTGACTACGCTTCTCTGCAAGGAGCGACATACGGAGCAGGAGGCCTGCATATCGGCGCAGAAGACTACCCCACCCTGCTCTTGGCCGAGGCCAAGGCACTGCACGCCGAGACGCTTCACAAGGTGGAGGCCTACGCCCGCAGTGGTGGCCGCGTCGTCATCGTCGGCGATGTGATGACAGCATTGCGCGATAAGCCCTATTACTGCTATGCCGCGTCCGCAGCCGAAGCCTTGCAGTTGTTGCAGCACTTGCCAGAGCGCGACTTCACGCCACAAGGCACGACAGCCCGCGTGCTGCACCGCCGTATAGCGGGACAGAAGCCCGTAGAGGTGTATATGGTGATGGATGCGCAGCGCGATACGCCCCTGCATTTCCGCGCCAAAGGTCGCCTTGAAGTGTGGAATGCGTGGGACGGCACGATGCGCGAGATAGCACCGTCTGCTGTCGATGCATCGGGCACATGGGTGAATCATCAGGCCGATGCCACTGCCTCCTGCCTCTATGTCTTCACGCCGAGCGAAAGCCCCAGCCTACACGGCACAGATACGCGCGCTGCTACGACAGCAGCCGACACGATGGCCGTCACGGGCACTTGGCAGATGACGGTCGTCCCGACGCTCGACAACCGCTGGGGCGATTACCGTCTGCCCGCTTCCAATGGCCTTATCGGCGTGGAGGCGCGCGAAGTGTCGTGCCGCTATTTTCCCTCACGCCGCGCAGCGATGGCGCACTTGCGCGAATTTCCTGTTGCAGGTGACAGCACCAACATCGCTATTTATGGCTACGGCGCACACCTTATGACCAAGACTTTCGCGCCACATCTCGATTTGGACAGTTTGGAGTCTGTGCTGACGACACGCCCAAGCATCACCGACGACACTTGGCTGCCCTACACCTACTCTTGGCAGTACGGCGTATTTGACCAGCCCGGTGGGCAAGGCCGGCACGGCTTGAAGGCAAAAGTCGATCGCCGTTTCCTCATCCTTGACCGCGGTGGCCATCAGTGTTTTTACACGAAGGTTTATGCGCCGAGTGACGCCACATATCGCATTATCGTTGAAGGCGTTAAGCCGCATGGGCTATACATAGACAATAAGCCATCCCATAGCACAGCCATCGCGCTCACCAAGGGCTGGCATACGCTCCTTATGACCTACGCTGACACGCCACGCGAAGACTTCGTGCTCAGCGCGCATCGGGGTAGTTTCGAAGATAAGCGTCTGCGCAGTATGGTCGTGCTGCTGCCCGAGGGTTGCCCCGAGCCGCACGACACTGACCCCTATGCCCCCATCGTTGCGTCAAAGTGGTATAACGCCAACCACTTACCCTACGACTGCTATGGTGGGGAGAGAGGGTGTTGGCTCTTGACTTTTGAGACTGCTCCGGGCACACAGTCCATCGACTTACAAGTGCAGGGACGTGTGCGTGGCTTATGGTTGGACGGTAAGCCCGTCACTCATGCGTTGCGCGGTGGTGGCCACATCACCCTCGACGCGCCTACATCGGGCGTGAGCGTCGGCAGCCTACTCGTTGAGCCAGACGCTGGCTTTGGCGGTGCGGCGTGCCTACTTTCGCCCATCGCTTTGGCTACGACAGCAGTACCTATGCCCCTTGGCGATTGGTCGGAGTGCGGCGCGCTGCGCTATTACTCCGGGGGTATGATTTATGCCAAAGACATTGACCTGCCCGCTGTCAAGGGACAACGCTTCACACTCGACCTCGGCGAGGTAGATGCCACTTGCGAAGTCCGCATCAATGGCCGCGCACCGCGCGTATTGGTAGCCCATCCCTACACGACGGACATCACCGAAGACATCGTAGCAGGACGCAATCACATTGAAATTCTGGTGTATAGTTCGCTCAGCAATCATTACCAAAGCATGCCATCGCCCTACAAGGGAAAGCCCCACGCAGGGCTGATAGGGCCAGTCAGGATGGTCATAAGCAAGGACGGAGGTGGGCAGTAAGGCTGCTTTTTCTCTGCTTATAAAGCGCATTTTTTGCACATAAAGCACCACTGGCGAGCGATTTTTTTGTAACTTTGCCACGCAAATGTTATGACCACTTCCAGAAGTCTCTATTTTTCGTTTCGTCTCTGCCTTCTTGGTTACCTCCTTGTGGCTTTGACGGCTTGCTCTGCGGATAAATTCTTGCAGGGCGATGAGACTTTGCTCCATCGTGTCAAGGTGCGCAGCGATTTACCTACGGTGTCGGCGGCTGACTACGGTGGCTACATCGCCCAACACCCCA
>JAGHRU010000202.1 GCA_018066225.1 Candidatus Equimonas enterica | reverse complement strand
GTACCGGTAAGACAACCTTCCTCCACAACGTGCAGAAACTGGTGGGGAAGCAGTTCATCACTCTTGCACCAACAGGTGTGGCAGCCATCCTTGCTGGTGGTGACACGATCCACTCTTTCTTTGGTCTTCCGATGGAGGTTTGCACCCCTGGAACCTGCGGAAAGATGAACGAGGCAAGAATCCTCACACTCCTCCATGCAGATACCATCATCATCGATGAGGTGTCAATGGTAAGATGTGATGTGATGGATGCCATCGACTATACCATGCGTAAGGCACTCAGAAACAACATGCCGTTCGGAGGCAAGCAGATGATCTTCGTTGGCGACATGTTCCAGCTACCTCCTGTGGTGAAGCAAGGGCCAGAGAAAGATCTGTTGAAGGACTTGTACCACACAGACGATTTCTTCTTCTACAAGTCGGATGCTATCAAGCGCATGCGACTCGTGAAGATCGAGTTCCAGAAGGTGTACCGTCAGGATGATGAGCACTTCCTGCACATTCTGGAGAACGTCCGCATGAACAAGGTGACACCTGAGAACATCATACACCTCAATGGTCGTGTACACGTACCAAGCGAGGAAGATGGTGCTGTCATCACCTTGGCATCCATCAACAAGACGGCAGACAAGATCAACCTTCAGCGACTGGAGGAGATTGACGCAGAGGAGTTCGTGTATGAAGGAACGGTTGACGGAACCTTCGAGGAGAAGCGTTTCCCCGTAGAGTTGAAACTTCGTCTGAAGGTTGGTGCTCAGGTGATGTTCACTCGCAACGACCAGCAGAAGCGATGGGCAAATGGAACGCTCGGAAAGGTGACCAAACTCACCAAAGATGAGATAAGCGTCACGCTCAACAATGGCGAAACGTACGTTGTGCCTTGCTGTTCATGGGAATCGTACAGCTACGACTACAACAAGGAGGAGCACAAGATGAAGAAGGAACTGACTGGTACCTTCACCCAGTACCCTCTGAAGCTGGCATGGGCGATAACGGTACACAAGAGCCAGGGCATGACCTTCGACAAGCTCTCGCTCGACCTAAGCCGAGGCATGTTTGCCGCTGGACAGCTCTATGTGGCACTCAGCCGTGTGCGTACACTTGAAGGTCTTTACCTCTCGAAGAACGTAATCCCTCAGTATGCTCACACCAGTCGTGAAGTGCTCACATACGCAAGCGAGTACAACAACGAACAGCAGATTGGCAACGAGATTGAGAGTGGCAAGGCTGTCTATGGCGCTCTTCAGCAGAACGACTATGACGAGGCTGCCAAACAGTACCTGATGCTCGTGGCAAAGAAGGCTGAGGATGGCGACTTCAAGGAGGCTATGCAGCAGGCAAAGCGTTTCCTGGACATACTGGTGTGTGACGAGCATCTGTATGGAACCATAGAGGACGTGCCAGAATGTCTTCACCGCTCAAGCCATTGGGCTCCGAAGTTCATTGCAGCCTTGCTGAGTCTCTACGCTCAGAAGTACGAGGATGCCTTGGCTCTCATCGGTGAGGTGCTGGAAGGACACCAATGTGCAGAGGCTCTGTACATCAAGTCGCGTGCCTTGGCAAAGCTTGAACGCTACACTGAAGCTGACGAGACGAACTGCCAGTTGGCGAATGTGTTCGAGATGGCAACACCTGACGCAAAGGTCCTCTTCATGATTGCCATGCTCAACGAGATGCACATTGGTGATCCTGGGCTTGACCTCATGCGTAAGTTGGTGGAGGCACGACCAAAGTACGACCTCGGCATCCTTGCCTTGCGTACATTGATGCAGAAGCATGGTTTGCAACTCGACAAGTTGTCGGACAACAACTGTGAGTTGGTGGATCTCTTCAATTCTGATGCCACAGAAGAAGAGTTCCTTGCCCAACTGAAAGTATGTCGCGAGAAAGCACCAAAGGCTATTGCTTATCTGATTCGCCGAATCAAGAAGCAGGAGTTCAACGAAGAGCAGCCCTTCGAGGAATGATGGGAGGCTCTTCTCAAACGCAAAAAGAACCATGGAGAAATTCACAGCAAAACTGAGAGACATACAAGAAACGAAGTTCCCTATTGTCAAAGCTGCATTCAAGGGAAAGGATGACCAAATATACATTGGTGTCATGATGATAGACACCGGTTCGGTAAACTGCATTCTGAACAAGTCGGTTCTTCCTTACCTCAATGACGATGCTGTCATAGATGGCAAAACAAAGAAGATACACTCCGTCCAAAGCAAGGGTGTAGTGTGCCAAGGGTATTCGTTGTCATTTCGTATAGGTAATGGAGTGTTCTCCAATACCTTCTATGTCAACAAGGATATGGACTTTGACCAGATATTCGACTGTCCATTCATCGGCATCATCGGCCATGAGTTCCTAAGGCGCAACAACATTGTGCTTGACTACGAGACGGAAACATTGCATACTTCAGACGGAACTGTTGAAGGCAATCCAGAGGATTATGCGTTCTTCTTCCCGATGTCATACGGATTGAAGCAATACAACATTCCGGTAGTGGGACTTGTCTATGGTGACAAGGAATATCTGATGGTGGCAGATTCAGGAGCCAATGATACGGTTATCACAAAGCATCTGATGGATGATGCAAGAATCTGTGTGAAACATTTGGATAATGATGGTACTGTAACCTGCTTTACCACCGACACATGGGAAACGGCATCATACGATGTCACATTGAGCATTATCAGCGTAGGTGGAACACCAGAATGCCCTAAGCTATACACCCGAAACGACAAAGCGCAAGTCATCAGCAATTGCCAACATATAATGGAGGGGTTGAAAGATGCAGAGGGCAATGACCTCATGCCTGTCTCTGGCATGTTGTCTTCGAACTTCATGCTCAAGAACAAGTGGGTGCTGGACTTTGGAACGGGAGTGATGTTCCAGAGAAAGGATGAGTGATTTGGTATGACATTCATAAATATAACCGATTGGTGATAAGCATTTGCCTATTGCCAATCGACTTCATTTACAAGAGGCCCTTGATGTCTTTACCTTTTGTATGGCTACACCATGTTTACGTTCATAGGCATCAATGCCGTGGTTGAGAAATAGTGCATTACCTGACGAATGGTAAAGTGTTCCGAGGACTGTCCCGAGAGGCCACTGCATTTTAATGCCCAGTATAATCGATTTTAGTGCCCAGTAAAATAAATTACAACGGGCAGTGTAAAAAATTATAACGGGCACTAAAATGAAATGCGCTGGGCAGAAAAAAGTATGGGCGCGCAGAGTTGCGCGCCCATACTTGGGGAAACAGAGGCTACAAAGTAGCCGAGAAAGCGGAGGGACTACTTGAGAACGCCGAGCTCCTTACCCACCTTGATGAAGGCGGCGATACACTTGTCGAGGTGTTCGCGCTCGTGGCCAGCACTGAGCTGCACGCGGATGCGTGCCTGACCCTGCGGCACAACGGGATAGTAGAAACCAGTGACATAGATGCCTTCCTCCTGCAAACGCGCTGCGTAGTCCTGCGAAAGCTTGGCATCGTAGAGCATCACAGCACAGATGGCACTCTGCGTGGGCTTGATGTCGAAGCCGGCAGCCATCATCTTGTCGCGGAAGTAATTGACATTCTCGACGAGTTTGTCGTGGAGCGCGTTGCTCTCCTTCAAAATCTGGAAAGTCTCGATGGCAGCACCAACGACTGAGGGCGGCACGCTGTTGGAGAAGAGATAAGGACGGCTGCGCTGGCGGAGCATGTCGATAATCTCCTTGCGACCCGTAGTGAAGCCGCCGACAGCACCACCAAAGGCCTTGCCGAGCGTACCCGTATAGATATCTACACGGCCGTAGGTATTGAAGAACTCGCTGACGCCATGGCCAGTGGCACCCACAACACCTGCGGAGTGGCTCTCATCGACCATCACAAGGGCATCGTACTTCTCGGCGAGATCGCAAATCTTGTCCATAGGAGCAACATTGCCGTCCATGGAGAAGACACCGTCGGTGACGATGATGCGGAAACGCTGAGCCTGCGCTGCCTGCAACTGACGCTCGAGATCTTCCATGTCAGCATTGGCATAGCGATAGCGCACAGCCTTGCAGAGGCGCACACCGTCGATGATGGAAGCGTGGTTGAGAGCGTCGCTGATGATGGCATCGTCCTTGGTGAGCAGAGGCTCAAAGACGCCGCCATTGGCATCGAAGCAAGCGGCATAGAGGATGGTGTCCTCGGTGTGGAAATAGTCGGAGATGGCAGCCTCGAGTTGCTTGTGCACATCCTGCGTGCCGCAAATGAAGCGTACGGAAGACATACCATAGCCGCGACGGTCCATCATGTCCTTGGCAGCGTTGATGAGGCGAGGGCTGTTGGAGAGCCCGAGATAGTTGTTGGCGCAGAAGTTGAGCACCGTCTTGCCGGCTACTTGTATGGCAGCCTGCTGCTGGCCTTCGATGAGGCGTTCGTTCTTGTAAAGGCCGGTGTCCTTGATGCTCTGGAGTTCGGTCTGGAGGTGTTGTTGAAATTTACCGTACATGGTGTATAGGGTTTTGAAAGTTTTGAGTGCGGAGCCGGAGCGGTGGTGAGCATCGCTCTTAAACTTCACTGCAAAGTTAGTACTTTTGCCTTTAACGACCAAGGATTGACGAAGTTTCGGTGCAAAAAAGCGCGTTTTTTGGCAGCGTGGCACGCTATTTGCGCCGAAATTTTGTAATTTTGCACTCCATGATATTATTTTCACCTCGGCCATGAAATCGCCCAAGCATATCCATATCAAAGACTACGCCTATCCGCTACCCGACGAGCGCATAGCCCGCTACCCGAAAGCAGAGCGCGACGCCTCACGCCTACTGCTGCGCCGACGCGACGGCAGCATCAGTGAGACCACATTTCGTCACATAGCAGACTACCTCAAAGCAGGTAGCCTGATGGTCTTCAACAACACCCGCGTCATACAAGCCCGCCTCCACTTCCACAAAGCAACGGGCGCGCTCATCGAGGTGTTTTGCCTCGAGCCACACACACCCGCCGACTATCAACTATCGTTTGCCGCCACGCAGGAAGTGACATGGACATGCCTCGTCGGCAACCTCAAAAAGTGGAAAGAAGGACTGCTCCGGCGCGACATCAGCGTAGGCACAAAGACGCTGACACTCACCGCCGAGCGCATCGGCATGAGCGGGACAGGACACGCCATACGCCTGTCGTGGGGCGACGACACCGTCAGTTTCAGCGAAGTGCTGGAAGCCATAGGCGAACTGCCCATACCACCCTATCTCGGACGAGAGACCGAAGCCAATGACCTCAAAACATACCAGACGGTATATAGCAAGATAAAAGGCAGCGTAGCAGCACCCACAGCAGGCCTGCACTTCACACCAGAAGTACTGGCAGCACTCGATGCCAAAGGCATAGAACGCAACGAACTGACGCTGCACGTCGGCGCAGGCACGTTTAAGCCCGTCAAGAGCGAAGAGATAGCCGGCCACGACATGCACGCCGAGTGGATAGCCGTGCCCCGAGAGAGCATAGAGCGACTCATCGCCCACGACGGAGAGTGCATAGCCGTAGGCACTACCTCGGTGCGCACACTGGAAAGCCTCTACTACATCGGGCTGCTCATACGCCGTCACGGCATGGCGGCCACGATGGAGCAACTCCACGTGCCACAGTGGATGCCCTACGAGGTGGAAGAAAGCGAGCGCATCACCACTTGCGAAGCCCTGCAAACCATCCTGGACTACATGGACCACAACGCCCTGACAACGCTCCACACCTCGACACAAATCATCATTGCCCCGGGCTACGACTACCACATCGTGCGCACCATCGTGACCAACTTCCACCAGCCGCAATCGACCCTGCTGCTACTGGTGTCGGCCTTCGTCGATGGCGACTGGCGACCTATCTATGACTACGCCCTCAGCCACGACTTCCGTTTCCTGTCCTACGGCGACTCCTCACTTCTCAACTACGAATAGCCCGTGCAACTCTCCCCTCTCCCCTTCCCCATGGCGCGCCCACTGCTGATAGCAGGGCCGTGCAGCGCAGAGACCGAAGCGCAAGTGATGACGACGGCACGCGCCCTACGGGGCGAGGGCATCACCCTGTTTCGTGCCGGACTGTGGAAGCCGCGCACACGCCCCGGCAGCTTCGAGGGCGTAGGCGAGGTCGGACTGCCGTGGCTACAACGCGTACAGCACGAACTGGGCATGAAAGTCGCGACAGAAGTGGCGACGGCAGCCCATGTGGAGGCAGCACTATCAGCAGGCATCGACCTGCTGTGGATAGGCGCACGCACCGTGGCCAACCCTTTCGCCATGCAAGACATCGCCGAAGCCCTCAGCGGGCACGATGTCCCCGTGCTGGTGAAAAACCCCGTCAGCCCCGACATCAACCTGTGGATAGGAGCGATGCAACGGCTCTACGCAGCAGGCATACGCCGCATGGCCGCCGTGCACCGCGGCATACCGACCTACGAGCAGCAGACCTATCGCAACACGCCGCTCTGGCAACTCCCCATAGAACTACGCCGACGCTTCCCTACGCTCCCCATACTGGTCGATCCCTCCCATATCGGCGGTAAGCGCGAACTGGTGGCACCACTCGCCCAACGCGCCCTCGACCTCGGCTTCGACGGCCTCATCATAGAGAGCCACTGCTGCCCAGAGAAGGCTTGGAGCGACGCCGCCCAGCAGGTGACGCCGCAAGAGTTGGCCACCATCGTGAAAGGACTGCGCCTGCGCCAAGGGACATCGGAGAGCGAAGACCTGCGCCTCATGCGCAGCGAGATAGACGCTTGCGACGAGGCACTGCTATCCACATTAGCACGACGCATGCAGATAAGCCGCGAGATAGGCGCATACAAGCACGCCCACGGCATCAGCATCGTGCAGCAAGAGCGCTACAACACCATCGTAGAAAGATGCTGTGCCGCAGGAGAAGCACAAGGACTGGATGCGGCCTTCGTGCGTCGCATCTTTGAGACGATACACGAAGAGAGCGTCAATCAGCAAGAATAAAGAAAGCCACAAAGAGAGAGGAGGAAGCCCAGCGGACTTCCTCCTCTCGTTATTATCTACACGGCACTCCCCAAGCAGGAGTGCCGTGTGTGTAGTATTTACTTACGGATGACCTTCACACCCTCGCGGATGAGAACGCCCTTCGTATTCTTGCGGACGCGCTGACCAGCGGTGTTGAAGAGGTTGCCGTTCTTGCCATCGAAGCCAAGGCCATTGATACCAACAGTCTCATCGTAGATGGTGAAGTGGATGGCAACGCCGTCGGCAGTAACATCGGCATCAGTAGCATTGGCGATAGCACCGTCTGCAATCTCCAAGGTGTAAGCGACTGCGCCGTCCATGGAAACGAGCGACTCGGCATCGTCGATGGTGATGATAACCTGATGAGCATCATCAGGATTAACCGTCATCGTGATGTTGTTGAGGAGAGCCTCATCCACGCCGTCCTTGTAGAGACCTACGCCTGCGGCATTGGCAATCTGCACTTCCTCTGTGTAAGTAACGGTGATGGTGCTGAGCGACTTAACGGGCTCGGCAGGAGCATCGCTGCTAACGAACTCGGGCTTAACAGCGGGCGCAGGAAGCTGATAGAAGTAGAAAGCATCCTTCGTATCTTCCGTGCTGCCATAAACCTTACCAGAGATGTTCATAGCACTGATGTTGTAGTCCCAGAAAGCTTCGAGGTAGAGGACAGCAGGTGCTTTGCCATCGGCGTTAGCAATAGCGGACATGTTGCGGATGATGTAGCGGAGAGGATCCCAAGACTCCGACACGTCGGTAGCGCGAACTACGGAGAAGTCTGCGGCCTTGGTCACGTCGTCGGTCATGTGGACAGGCTCGTTAGGACCAAGCTCTGCATCGTCGTCGATGAAGGTCTGGTCGTAAACCTGCTCTACATACATGCCATCGGAAGCCTGCATGACCACCTTACCATCGACCTCATAGATGTCGATGACATACTTGGCACGGTCGGCCTCTTCGGTCTCAGCGTACTTGTTGTCGAACTCGAGGACACCGTCCTTCGACCACATGTACCATGTGCGATCCTGCTGTGCAGAAACGATGTAGCCGTGGAAGGGCAGCACGCCATCCCAAAGGGTGGTACCTGCCTTGAGCACCTTGGCCTTGTCGAGAAGTGCACTGATAGGCTTGGAGAATTCGAGGTAATCGTCCTTGAATACACGGAAGTCAGCGATGGAAGCAATAGCCTCGTCAATCTGCTGGAGCAGCTCGGCATCGGCTTCGGCCACAGCCTCACGGTCGAGGTTGTCGTATGTCTCGCGGATGTCTTCGAAGGAGTAAACAGAGTTGCCGTTGGCGATGTCATACTCTTCGTCGTCCTTGGTGAAGATGTAGTACTTGGCATTACCCTCTGCGTCGCGGACGAGTTTGCCATCTACGGTGAAGAGAGCACCTTCGGCTACGAAGTTGGCCTCTGCATCGAGTTGATAGCCACAGTAAACAATGCGGTAGTTGCCTTCGGCATCGGCCTTACGGAGCGTTACGGTGTAAGCACCTTGGTTCAAGCGCTTCGGGCAACCCATATCGGACTGATCCTCTACGAGGCTGTAAGCAGTCTCCGTAGCAGTGGGCACTTCGACGCGATAAGGCTCGAGGTCTTCGGTCAGCGAAGCGAGGTAAACAGTCTGGTCGTCAGTCTGTGCCTCATCCTTCGGATCGGCCCAAACGTGAACGCGGGTGACAAGACCACTCTTGGTGTTGGTGTGGAAGCCTACCTTGTTGGTGTTACCCTTCCACATGTTGTCTTCGGGATACCAAGTGGGCACTGCCTTCCAGTACATCATGCTCTTGACAGCAGATACGACATCGCTGGCGATGTCCTCTGTGCCTTCGAGATAGATCTTGCGGATGTTGCGGTCAGCACTTACCGTAGGACCTGCGTTGGGCGTGAGGTTGTAGTTGCCACTCTTCGCAGCAGTAACGGTGATGCCGTCCTGCGTCATATCGGTAGCGTCAGCGAGGTCGAAGACGTAGTCTGCACCGAGGTCGAGAGCAGGCGCGCCGCACCAAATATAAATCTTCTCAACGTTCAAGCCCAGCATAGAGTTGAGCCAGATGGTGACTTCAGGAGCATTACCCGTCCACGTAAGAGAGTCAAGACCCTCAGGCGTAGAGGACAAGTCTGCAAGCACGGTAGTAAGTTCGTTCTTGGGGTTGTTCTGCGAAACGCCTGCAAGTTGTACCTTCACGATGTTCTTACCTTCTACACCATGCACGATGATGCGGAAGTTACCGCTGTTATAGCCATTAACAAAAGCACCGGCTTCGGGTTTGCCGCCATAATAGCAATCTACGGTGATGTCTTTTTCCTCACCGAAGGTAGCCGGTGAACCTTTCTTTGCATCAGGATTGGCAAGCACGAACTTATAGTCGTAGCCTTCGGGCTCAACCTCGGGAGCATCCTTGTGGCCACCTTCGATATCTACATAAGCGTCTTGAATAAAGAATGCACTGGCATAACCATTGTGGTTGATAGCAACTTCGGCAGCGTCACCAGTCCAAACTACGCGCTCGGGGTCGGTGAAATCAAGTGTACCAACAGATGCTTTCCAAACATTTACAAGGTCAGCAGCCGTCTGACTATCGCTGTTGGGAACGATGTTGTCGAAGGTAATCTTCTTGATGTTGCCATCGGTGGAGACGAATTTGAGACCATTGTAACCGCTCATACCTGCACCCTTCTCGGCATCTACATTACCAGTAGTGCTGGTAACGGTGAGCGGATATTGCTCAATAGGCTTAACAGTATATGCTTCTTCACCTGCAAGGTCGAAGAGGTTGAAGTGGTAGTCAGCCACGATAGGAGCCTTCTTGAAGCCACCATCAATCCATGCATAGACAGCATTGACAACGAGTTGGTTGGTGCAACTGAATGTAACTTCCTCTGCATCGCCTTCCCATATTACATTGTTCGGGTCGGTAATGTCAAGTGTACCTTCAGTGGCTGTAAGAGCCGTGATAATGTCTGCAAGGTCATTGTTAGGATTGAATACATGAGGTGTGAGGCAAATCTTCTTGAGGTTGCCGTCGGTGGACTTAACCGTAAGGGTATTCGGAGCCATACGGCTAAATATGAATGCACCCTGCGTCACATCGCCACTCATCGTATAGTTCACCGTGATAGGATATTGCTCACGCGTCATCTTGGTACTTGCCAAGGTTTCATCGGTGTCGGTGAGGTCGATGGCATAGTCTGCGCCATACCAAACGGGCTGATCAACATAGCCACCTTCAATCCATACATAAACCTTTGTCAGATAGCAATAAGGATAGCCACCAGCATTGATTGTGACGGTTTCTTCGCTACCCGTCCAAGTCATCGTAACTAAATCCAGCGTACCCATAGTGGGCAGAGTGACACCATTATATGCGCCCGACTCGAAAGAAGTAAGTTCTACGCCATCTGTACCAACGGCCTTGAACATGATCTTCGTAATCTTGCCAGCAGAAGAGGTCAGCGTAAAGCCCTTGCCAGCACCAAAGTAGAAGCCATTGTCAGCATTGTAACTGCTGTAGGTAGATTCGATGGTGAGCGGATAAGTAAACTGCGACTTACCTGCTTTGCAATCGAAGACATAGTCAGCCTCAGGCTCTGCGGGAGGTGTAGGCCCACCCTCCTTAACGAGCGTCACGGTGACTACACCTACATACGAAGTAGCAGAAGCGACGAACTGCACAGACTGCTGAGGATCAGCCTCCGCGTCTTGCAGCGCATAAGACTCATCCATAGTGGCAGGCCACTGGGCTGACATTTGTGAGCCCAACATACCCGTAGCAACATTTGTACCGCTCAAGTTGAGCGACGTACCAGATGCGGCCATTACCACCTTAGCAATCTTCCACCCTTCCTCGGTACTTTCCACGGTAAAGGTGTCACCACTACTAATTTTCATGCGGCCAACCGAAACATCATAGCCACCTTTGGTAGTATAACTACCCGTGCCATACATTTGCACGCCATTTAGTATGGCGGCCTGGTCAGGCTTCAAATCATAAGAGGAAGTGGTTAGAAATCCAGTGCCATATGTACCCAAACCAATTTGAGCACGACATGACTCTGAAGTCCAATCAAACGTGACCGTCTTAGATTCCTGCGCAAAAGCGCTACCTACCATAACAAACATCACCATCATTAGTAGTGATGTTAGCCAGTTAGATTTTGTAAATCTTAACATAACGTTGTGTTTTAAGTATTAATAAATAAAGTGAATTAGAGCCTTATCGGAATAGACTGACAATCTGCCATTTGAGGCCTATTGCAAATGCCGCATTATAGAACTACATGCACCGCAAATTTAGGAAAGTATTTCCAAACCACCAAACTTTACCTTAAAAATCTTTAAGAAAAAAAGACAACGCAAGAAAAACGGGACAGCGTAGCCGTAAAAAGAGACAACAAAGTCAAGCAAAGGGCGGCAGGGAAAGTGCGGCAGGAAAAAGGCGAGACGACACAACAAATCACACCTTAATATATATACGCGCGCGTAAGCAAAGAAAAACGCTGCCTAAAAGTCGCACGACACCACCCCACATCAAGGCGTAAGCGCATAGATAGAGACAAACTGTGCCGAGCCATCCAGCAAGGACGGCTCGACACAGACCATATAGCGGATGTCGGGAAGCGGGCTAATCGCGCTTGATGTAAGCGATGACATCGCCACGGCGCACCGTAGCACCCTGCTGGGCACAAAGCTCTACCAACTGCCCGCCCAGTGCAGAGAGATGCGGCGTGATGAAGCCATGCGCACTCTCCACATAGCAGAACGTGTCGCCACTGACATAACGCTTGCCGACATAGGGGGCTATGGCTTGAACGCCAGCAGCATCGCCACCGATTTCCCATAGCAGCGTGCCACTCTCCTGCGCCACGACGGCATCGGCACCTGCGTGCTTGAAGTCCATGGCCTCCTCGGGGGTACGCCGGGACTGCAACGCCTTGTCTTTGGCGGCTTGCAGGTCGGCCAAGAAGCGGCGGCGTGCCACCCCTGTCTTGTAGTCGCGATACTGCGTGGGGTGCATGGCGAGTTCAAAGAGTTCTTCGTCGTCTTGGCCACGCGCCCAATCTTTCTCCTCCATCTCCCGGATAAAGACATCAAGTTCGTCGGGGTAGTAACTCTGGGGGTCGGCATCGGTGAAAGTATAGCCTTTCTCCTTGGCAAGGGCTTTGATCTCGGGCGCAACAGGACCGGGCAACGCGCCACTCTTACCCAGCAACATACCCCAGATGCTATCGTCCATCATGGTGT
>JAGHRU010000233.1 GCA_018066225.1 Candidatus Equimonas enterica | reverse complement strand
CCTACATCCCTATGCTTACACTCCTGCAAGCCCAAGCCCAAGGTGGCGGCCTGTCTATGATTATCATGCTCGTGGCCATCTTCGCTATCATGTATTTCTTCATGATTCGTCCGCAAAACAAGCAGCGTAAGAAGCTGCAGCAGTTTCGCGACAGTCTGACCGTAGGCCAAGAAGTTGTCACCATCGGTGGCCTGCACGGCACGGTCAAGAACATCGATGGCCAGTCCGTGAAGATCAACATTGCTACGGGCGTAGATGTTATCTTCGAAAAGAGCGCCATCGTGCCCCAGGGTACGACACCCGAGCAGCGCTAACACCCCGGCAAACGCCTTCGACCTATCCAGCGCATTATAGACATATTGCGTCGGCTGCTGCGCCGCTTCTGGGGGCAGCACGCCTTGTTGTTCCTCTTCTTTCTCTTGCTCTCGTTTTCCTTTTGGCTCTTTCAGGCCTTAAACGAGACCTACGAGTACGAAGTGGCAGTGCCGCTACGCCTTGACGGTGTGCCCGACAACGTAGTCATCACGAGCGACATCCCCGAATGTGTGCACATGAGAGTACGCGACAAGGGCGTCAATCTGCTGGACTACATCTACGTCAATCCCATCGACACCATCGTCATCAACTGGGGCGATTACAGCACAGGCAATGGGCATTTCCGCGTCACGCTCGGCGACCTCATCAAGAATGCCAAGAAGCGCGTAGAAGGTCAGGTGCTCGGTGTACGTCCCGACACCATGCTCATCTATTACAACTACGGACAGCGCAAACGCCTCCCCGTACGTTTCGTAGGCAACTTGCAGGCGGCCGACGGCCTGCCTGTGGTCAGCGTGAGTCCCACCTACGTCTATGTCTATGCGCCACCGCAGATACTCGACACCTTGACGGCGGCCTACTTGCAACGCCTTGACCTGAAAGACATCAGCGACACGATAGTCCGCTACCAGCCCTTCATGAAGTTGCGCGGCGTGAAATACGCGAAGCCGACAGCCAAAGTGCGTATCTATGCCGACAAGGTGACGACGAAGTCCGTGACCGTCCCCGTCGTCGGCGTCAATTTCCCCGCTACGAAGGTGCTCCGCACCATACCCTCGACCGTACAGATACGCTTCAACGTGCCCTCGCACCGCGAGAAGGAGATTACGGCAGAGAGTTTCGCGATAGTCGTACGCTACGAAGAGTTGTTGGAGCACAGCGATGAGCACCAACTCCAGCTCTCGCTGCAAAGCACCCCAAGCGGCGTGTCCAATGTCAGCATCACGCCGAGCACTGTGGAGTATATCATCGAGGAAGTCACCTCCGAAGAGTAATCGCATCAGCATGACACGCATCGGCATCACTGGCGGCATAGGCAGTGGCAAGAGTTATCTCTGCCACCAGATAGAAGCCCAAGGCGACCCCGTCTTCTACTGCGACGACGAAGCCAAGCGCATCATCCGAAGCCATGCCGCGGTCAAGGCCGACCTCCAGGCCCTTGTAGGGCAAGGCGTCTATGACGACAGCGGTGCGCTGCGCAAGCAAGTCCTGGCGCGCTATCTCTGCCAGGGCAAAGCAGCAGCAGCGCGTGTGGATGCCATCGTCCACCCTCGCGTAGCCGAAGCGTGGAGAGCCTACTGCCAAGCGCACGCCACGCACCAATATATATATATGGAGTGCGCACTGCTCTTCGAGAGCGGCTTCGACCGCTGGACAGACTATACCGTCCTCGTCACTGCGCCCGAGCCAGTGCGCGTGCAGCGCATCATGGCGCGCGATGGCGTCACAAGGGAAGCGGCCGAAGCGTGGATAGCCCTGCAAATGCCGGAGCAGGCCAAGGCAGAGCGCGCCGACGCCTGTCTCATCAACGACGGCAGGCAAGACCTCGCAGCGGAGTGGGCAAGCCTCATGGCCTCCTTGCGTCAGCAGCACCCCTAACACCCCCTAATCCGTAACCACAACACCCCCAAGAATATGGCAAAGAAAGACGAAACAGCCGCCACCAACTCCCAGGCGGAAAAGATGAAAGCCCTGGCCGCTACGATGGCCAAGATAGAGAAGGACTTCGGCGCAGGTAGCATCATGAAACTCGGCGACGAACGCATAGAAGACATAGAGGTCATCCCCACGGGCTCCATTGCTCTCAACACGGCGCTCGGCGTGGGCGGCTATCCCAAGGGCCGCATTGTAGAGATCTACGGTCCGGAGTCATCGGGTAAAACCACACTGGCCATCCACGCCATCGCCGAGGCACAGAAGGCGGGCGGCATCGCGGCCTTCATCGACGCGGAGCACGCTTTCGACCGCTTTTATGCCCAGAAGTTGGGCGTGGATGTAGAAAACCTGCTCATCTCGCAGCCCGACAACGGCGAGCAGGCCCTCGAAATCGCCGACCAGCTCATACGCTCGTCGGCCATCGACATCATCGTCGTAGATTCTGTGGCTGCGCTGACGCCGAAATCGGAAATCGAGGGCGACATGGGCGACAACAAAGTTGGTCTTCAAGCCCGCCTGATGAGCCAAGCCCTGCGTAAGCTGACCTCTACCATCGCCAAGACAAAGACGACGTGCATCTTCATCAACCAGTTGCGCGAGAAGATAGGCGTCATGTTTGGCAACCCCGAAACGACGACAGGCGGCAACGCCCTCAAATTCTACGCCAGCGTGCGCCTCGACATCCGCAAGGTGACGACCATCAAAGACGGCGACACGCCAGTCGGCACGCAAGTCCGCGTGAAGGTGGTGAAGATCAAGGTAGCGCCGCGCTTCCTGAAGGCCGAGTTTTAACTTTCCTTCGGGGAAGGCATCTCCGTGGTGGGCGAAGTGGCCGACC
>JAGHRU010000038.1 GCA_018066225.1 Candidatus Equimonas enterica | reverse complement strand
TCGCCACCGTTGCAAGCGACTCCGTCGCTTGCTTTATTCGCTTGCTATCTCCTCCGCCAGCGCGTTGAGGGCGAGGCACTGGGCGCGGGTGATGGTCTGCTGCCTTGTGTGGTAGTCCCAGGGGCTTATCTGCAACAGCAGGCCTTGGGCGCAGGCGTCGAAGGCCTCTCCTGACGGTTTGTAGAGCCTCGGGAAGCCGTTCTCGCGGAGCGGGATGATGGGGTAGCCACGGCGGCGGGCTTCGCGCAGCACGGCCTTCTCCCTGGGAGAGATGGCGGCACTCACCAGCACGCCGCCACGTTCCCCACACGCGAGCCACTGCTCACAGCGGCGCGCGTATTCCGCTGCGGTATAGCGGCGATGCACGATGACGGCCATCTTGTCGGGGATGTCGAGCAGGAAGCGGTTGCCCACCATCTGGCAGCGATGCCCCGCCACCGTCATGTCGTAGAGCACGGTGAAGAGCTGCGGGTGCTGGCGTTTGAGCATCAGGCGGCGCGGGTTGTCGGCGAGGTAAGCCTTCCAACGGTCGAGCTGTCCGTCGTTCAGGAGTATCTTGTCGTTGTAGCCCGCTTCGAAGAGCCCCCGTCGCGGCGGCGCGTCCATGCCATAGCAGCGCCAATAGGCCCTGTTGCAGCCCAACTTGAAACCCGCCATGACGCGCCCCAAGTGCTTGTCCTGCGGCAGGTCTTCTCGTACGCTGACGATGAGGTGGAGATGGTCGGGCATGAGGCAGACCTGCCACACCTCGACCTGCGGATAGCGGCCGTGTATCTTGGGTATCTCTTCTTGCACGATGACCCTGCCCAGCGGCGACGCGGCCACATACGGCGCAGCGACATCGCCCGCCAACGCTCCCAGCAGCGGCACACGCTCTGCCACCACCAGCGTCAGCATGTATGTCCCGCGTCGGCGGTAGTCGTGCCAAGGGCTGCGGCGCGTCATAGCGCGCTTGTTTTCTCGCGGCTCACTGGGGTTACTCATGCAATTTCTCTGGATAGTACGGGCAAAGGTAACAATTATTTTGTAACTTTGCAAGCGTAAGCCTCTAAATCTCTATATATCATGGTGCTCAACTACATCTGGATTGCCTTTTTCCTCATCGCCTTTGTCATCGCCGTGGTGCGTCTCGTCTTCATGGGCGACACCGCCGTCTTCCCCGCCATCATAGACTCCACCTTCGACACCGCCAAGACGGCCTTCGAAATCAGCCTCGGCCTCACGGGCGTGCTCTCGCTCTGGATGGGCGTGATGAAGATAGGCGAGAAAGGGGGGCTCGTGGCGGCACTGGCACGCTGGCTCAGCCCCGTCTTCGAGCGGCTCTTCCCCGACATCCCCAAGGGGCATCCCGTCGTGGGCAATATCTTCATGAACATCGCGGCCAATATGCTCGGCCTCGACAACGCCGCCACGCCCCTCGGCCTCAAAGCCATGGAGGGGCTGCAATCGCTCAACGACCGCAAAGACACCGCCACCAACCCCATGATCATGTTTCTCGTGCTCACCACCTCGGGACTCACCATCATCCCCGTGAGCATCATGGTCTATCGCGCCCAGCAGGGGGCTGCCAACCCCAGCGATGTCTTCATCCCCATCCTCCTGGCCACCTTCGTGGCGACGCTCGCGGGCATCATCGTCACCTCCCTCTACCAGCGCATCAACCTGCTCCACCGCACCCTGCTGCTCACCCTCGGCGGCCTCTCGATAGGCGTGGCGGCCATCATCTGGGGCTTTGCCGCCATGGACGCCAAGATGATGGACCTCGTGGGCACTACCTTTGCCAATGTCATCCTCTTCACCATCATCGTGGCCTTCATCCTCGCTGGCCTGCGCCGCCACATCAACGTCTATGAAGCCTTCATAGAGGGCGCGAAAGACGGCTTCGCCACGGCGGTGCGCATCATCCCCTACCTCGTGGCCATCCTCGTGGCCATCGGCGTGTTTCGTGCCAGCGGCGCGATGGACTGGATCATCGACGGCATGAAATGGCTCGTCTCGCTCACGGGCTGCGATGCCGAGTGGGTGGGTGCGTTGCCGACTGCGCTGATGAAGCCGCTCTCGGGCTCTGGTGCGCGCGGCATGATGGTCGATGCCATGACCACCTATGGTGCGGACTCCTTCGTCGGCCGCCTCTCCTGCCTCTTCCAGGGCAGCACCGACACCACCTTCTACATCCTCGCCGTCTATTTCGGCAGCGTCGGCGTGCGCCACACCCGCCACGCCGTGGCCTGCGGCCTTCTCGCAGACCTTGCTGGCGTCATCGCCGCCATCGCTATCTGCTATCTGTTCTTTTGATTATGTTCTCGTTACCTCCTTCCTTTATTGTATGTCTCCTCCTTATTGTCACTGCTTCGGTAATATGGAAATATCTTCATTCGGCAGAGATAAAAGGCAAACGAGGAGAAGCACTCGTAAACAAAGAACTTCAACAACTCCCTAACGACTACACCGTGCTCTATGATGTCGTATTACCAACCGATAAAGGCACGACACAAATAGACCATATCGTCATCGCCAAATATGGTGTTTTTGTGATAGAGACAAAGAACTATCGCGGCGACATCTACGGCAACGATAGTCGTAAGGAATGGACACAGGTTATCGTCACTCCCGTGACCTATCAGCGCAAATGGTATAAGACCTATACCTATGTCACAAAAAACAAGATGTACAATCCTGTCAAGCAGTCATTGGGCCACATGTTTAGGGTGAAGGAGTGGCTCAAAGCCTACCCACATTTACCTGTCGTACCTATTGTTGTATTTGTAGGCGAGGCTGATTTGAGCCATGTGGAGAGCACCCATGCAGTCTTGGCGCTACATGAACTTCGCACGACCATAACAAACTACAAGACAATTTACCTCAGCGATGAAGATACCGCCAAGGTCGTAACCATATTACAAGCAGCCAATGTGCGCGAGAGCGTTAGTAACACAGAACACGTTGCTCATATAAAAATCGCAAAAAGGCAGACAGCAGCGACCATTAAAGCGGGTATCTGTCCGCGATGCGGTGGTACGCTCATTAAGCGTAGCGGGAAATATGGCACTTTTTACGGTTGCTCCAATTACCCCAAATGCCGATTTACGATAAACAAATAGGCGCATCATGCCAAGCAGATGAAGCGAAAGGCCTTGCCATCGCTATCTGCCGCCTGTTCTTCTGACGCACCGCAGACGGCCTACGCGCAGACCGCGCCATACTTTCTCGCGGGCATCATCGCCCTCTCTCTTCGTACAAAAAACGCTGACGGCGGCACAGGCTAACGAATGAGCCTGTGCCGCCGTTGGTGAGTGTGGTGCAGTGGTTACGGCTTCGTCTGCTTCACCCAGATGAGGCGGGAGGTGTCGTAGCCGCGGCGTGCGGCTTCGCTCAGGAGCAGATGCTTGGTCTCCACGGAGATGATTGGGGTGCGCGAGAGCAGCCAAAGGTAGTCGTCGGTGCCCGAACCTACAAGAGCGTAACTGTAATCGGGAGCAATCAGCAGGACGCGGTAGTCGCCATAGAAAGGCCCGAAGAACGACACGCGCAGCAGACCCGCCGTGTCCGTCGTCTTGGCCTTGCCGACCGACTCCTTGGCCTTGCCTCCCTTCATGCCGCTATTGACCACGCGCACCGTGCCGTCGGGCTGCAGCGTATATTGCGCCGTGCAGTGCGAGAGGCCACGCTCGAAGCGGTGGTCGAAACGGGCTATCTCATACCACGACCCGACGTAGCGGTTGAGATCGAGCGAAGCGACGGTGCTGTTGTCCACGGTGACATGCGGCGTGCAGGCGAGCAGCGCGAGGACGGCTGCAAAGAGCAGTAGGATTGAAAAGGGCTTCATAATAGTTTAGTTTTAGTGTGGTGAATGGTCTGGCAAATATAGCCCAAGTGCCGACACCGTGCAAGCCGAGCGACGCTTTTCTCTCCTTATTTATACATTTTTAGCATATAGCGCGGCGTTATGCCACATCGGCGTGACAATTATCCGCGCTACGGCGGTGGCGTGTCACAACATCTTCACAAGTCTGTAACGAGATTGTAACAACTTCTGCCTACCTTTCGGCATGAAGACGATGAGCGAGGGTCTCGAAAAGTTAGCGGGCAACAGGCTGCGCAGCATACTCACCGCGATGACCCGCAACCGCTTTATGGGCGTCTTGACGGGCATCGTCGTCTATTTCAACAACGCCCTCGCCTACGCCGACAACGGCGCAGGCGTGCCCGAGCATCATCTGGCGCAAGATAAGCTTCCATGCTGGCGCAGTCGGTGAACTGCTGGTGTCGGCCGCACAGACAGATAACGGAAATGTGTAATGCAAAGGTAAACAAAAGATGTCAATTCAATAAATCTTTCGAGATTTATTAGTAACTTTGTAGCCTGATCTATCACCGCATTACAAAAAGACTATGAACAAAGAAGAAGTCAAAGGTTATGACTACATACTCACCAACCCGTCGTTTCGCGAAGACTGGGTCAAGATAGGCAAGAGTTCACGGCTTGTGGATGTGCGTTCCAAGGAGTTGGACAACACAGCCGTACCGTTGCCCTTTGAAATCTATGCAACGTTGAAGACGGCGAAGTATGACAAGGTGGAGAAGCAGATACACAAGCAAATAGACCGCTTGACCGACCTGCGTATCCGC
>JAGHRU010000018.1 GCA_018066225.1 Candidatus Equimonas enterica | reverse complement strand
GACTCTGTCTTCGCCCAGTAGTTGTCGCACTGGCCAAACATGAAGGCGTGCATCACGGAGTTGGGATTGTAGATGTGGTAGCGCAGCGTCTTAAACTTCTCGCCGTCCCAGCCTTTGTCGTCGAGGATATAGCCGTCGTACCAGCATCGGAGCATCTCGAAAAATCCCTTACGCTTATGCGCCAACTGTGCGACCTCTTCGGGCAGGAAGCCGAAGTAGGGTGCCAACGCGCCGGGCGTGGTCATGGAGTACTCGCGGAAGTCGTTGAGCGCGGACTGTGTGCCGTATTTCTTTATCGGCAGTATGCCCGTCATATAGACGCCAGCAAAGACGGTGGCGGTGTCGCCGCTCTTGAACATGCGCCGCAGTAGGTTTACATACTGCGTCATCAGTGCGGGCTTGTCGGCCAACTCGCGACACATCGCGTCCCACTCGTCGATGATGACGATGAACTTCTGCTTTTGCTCTGTGGCTATGGCGAGCAGCACAGACATCAAGTGTGCATCTCTGGGGACATCAACTTCTGGGAAGGCAGCCACGATGTCCTCTTTTATCGACTCCTGCATGTACTTGACGATGCCCTCGTCGCCGCTATATTCGGTCACGAAGTTGGTGACATCGATATAGATGACGGGGTATTTGTTCAAATGCTCCTTATACGACGCATCCTTTGCTATGGCAAAGCGGTCGAACAGGGCGGCGGAGTCGCACGAGCGGTCGTAGTAGGCATAGAGCATATTGGCCGCCATCGACTTGCCGAAGCGGCGCGGACGGGTGACGCAGGTCAGTTGGTTGGCTGTGCCCAGCGTCGCATTGATGTAGGCTATCATGCCTGTCTTGTCGATGTATTCGCCATTGACGTACTTCGCAAATCCCGTGTTTCCTTTGTTGATGTAGAGTCCCATAGGCAAGTGTGAGTAGGCGTGAGAAAATTTTGCTTGCAAAATTAGTGTTTTATTTCGGAAAGTGCCTATTTCCGGCCTGAAAAATAGCGAAAAACCATCTGCCCAAGCCGTTTGCACGACTTGGGCAGATGGTTTTTACGGTATGCGCAGATGGTTTTAACGCAGTGCACAGGCGAGATAACGGGCGGTGTAGCCGCGGCCAGAGGCGGCCACCTGCTCGGGGGTGCCAGTGGCCACGACGGTGCCGCCACCTTCGCCACCTTCGGGGCCAAGGTCGATGATGTGGTCGGCGGTCTTTATGACGTCGATGTTATGCTCGATGACGACGATGGTGTGGCCACGCTCGATGAGGGCATCGAAGCAGGCGAGTAGGTGGGATATGTCGTGCAGATGCAGGCCTGTGGTGGGCTCGTCGAAGATGAACAGCGTGGGCTGGGTGCGCTCTTGACCGAGGTAGAACGCCAGTTTCACGCGCTGGTTTTCGCCTCCCGAGAGTGTCGAAGACGGCTGCCCGAGACAGATGTAGCCGAGGCCGACATCGTGGAGCGGTTGCAGCCGACGCACCACGCGCTTGTCGCCGTGGGTGGTGAAGAACTCCAAGGCTTCATCGACGGTCATGGCGAGGATGTCGCAGATGTTCTTGTCGTGATAGCGCACGTCGAGCACGTCCTTCTTGAAACGCTGGCCGTGGCAGGCCTCACATTCGAGTTCGAGATCGGCCATAAACTGCATCTCCACCCTGACCTTGCCTTCGCCCTTGCACTCCTCGCAGCGTCCACCCTCGGCATTGAAGGAGAAGTGGGCGGGGGTGAGGTCGAGTTGTTCGGCCAGCGGCTGCGCGGCCATCAGCCGACGTATCTCGTCGTAAGCCTTGACGTAGGTGACGGGATTGGAACGCGAACTGCGCCCGATGGGGTTCTGATTGATGAAATCCACCCCCTTGATGAGATGCAGGTCGCCCGAGAGGGCTTTGTGCGCCGCTGGTCGGTCGCTCACGATGTCGAGGCGACGGCAGAGGGCGGGGTAGAGGATGTCGCGCACCAAGGTCGATTTGCCGCTACCCGAGACGCCGGTGACGACGGTCAGTACGCCGATGGGGATATCGACGTCGATGCCTCGGAGGTTGTTGGCGCGTGCGCCTTCGATGCGTATGCTGCTATTGCCGCCCGAGGAGCGACGTGAGGAGGGGATGGCGATGTGGCGCAGCCCCGTCAGGTAGTCGTAGGTGAAACTCTGTGGCGGTGCTGGGGTCTGCGCTGTGGGTGGCGCACCTTGCCACACCACTTCGCCGCCGTGGCGTCCCGCCTCGGGGCCTATATCGACGATGAGGTCGGCAGCGCGCATGATGTCGCTGTCGTGTTCGACGACGACGACGGTGTTGCCCAAGTCGCGCAGATGGTGGAGCACGCTGATGAGTCGCTCGGTGTCGCGAGGGTGCAGACCGATGGAGGGCTCGTCGAGGATATAGAGGCTGCCCACGAGTGCGCTGCCGAGGCTCGTGGCGAGATTGATGCGCTGGCCCTCGCCTCCCGAGAGGCTGGCAGAGAGGCGGTCGAGGGTGAGGTAGGGGAGGCCGACATCGAGGAGGAAGTGGAGGCGTTGGCGTATCTCGATGAGCAGACGCTTGGCGCGTGCCATCTCGGCCTCGGTGAGCGTGAGTGCGTCAAACCATGCAGCGAGTTCGGCGATAGGCATGCGGACCAGAGCCGTGATGTCCTTGCCGCCCACCTTGACATACGAGGCTTCGCGGCGCAGGCGTGTGCCGTGGCAGGTGGGACAGAAGGTCTTGCCACGGTAGCGCGAGAGCATGACGCGGTACTGTATCTTGTACTGGTTGTCGCGCAGCATCTGAAAGAAAGCGTCGATGCACAGTGCGTCGTCACCATCGCGGCCGTGCCACAGCCAGTCGCGCTCCTGCGCGCTCAGTGCGGCATAGGGCTTGAAGATAGGGAAGCCCTCGGGCGAATAGCGGCGGCAAAATTCGTCTTTCCACTGCCCCATCTTCTCGCCACGCCAGCACACGACGCAGCCGTCATAGACCGAGAGCGTAGGGTCTGGCACGACGAGGTCGGGGTCGATGCCTACGACGCGTCCGAAGCCTTCGCACTCGGGACACGCTCCTACGGGGTTGTTGAACGAGAAAAGGTTGTCGCTGGGCTCGGCGAAGGTGATGCCGTCGGCCTCAAAGCGTGTGGAGAAGGCATGGAGGTCGCCTTCGGGGTAGAAGCGCAGCAGGCACTTGCCCTCACCCTCAAAGAAGGCCGTCTCGACGGCATCGGTGAAGTGCGTCACAGCGTCGCGGCTGCTATCGACCACGCTGCGTGCGATGACGAGATAGAGCGTCGTGTCTTCGGATAGTGCGGCCTCGTCGAGGTCTTCGATGCGCACGATGTCGCCGTCCCTATCGACGCGTGAGAGTCCCTGCTGCATCAGCACCTTGAGTTGCTCCATCAGCGTGCGTCCGTGTTGCACCACGATGGGGGCAAGGATGGTGAACCGCGCGCCTGCGGGGTGCTGCTGTATGCAGCGCACCACGTCGTCGGGCGTGTGGCGACGCACCTCTGCGCCGCTTACGGGAGAGTAGGTGCGGCCTACGCGGGCAAAGAGCATGCGCAGGTAGTCGTAGATTTCCGTTGAGGTGCCGACGGTGCTGCGCGGGTTGCGTGAAGTCACGCGCTGCTCTATGGCGATGGCTGGCGGCAGGCCTTTGATGTAGTCGCACTCGGGCTTATGCATACGTCCCAGAAACTGGCGGGCGTATGCGCTGAGGCTCTCCACATAGCGGCGTTGTCCTTCGGCGTAGAGCGTGTCGAAAGCCAGCGACGACTTGCCGCTGCCCGACACGCCAGTGAGCACGATAAACTTGCCTCGGGGCAGACGCAGGTCGATGCCTCGGAGGTTATTGACGCGGGCGTTCTTGATGATGATGTCAGACATAGGGGAGGGAGGGGGAAGAAGACGAGGAATCAATCAAAAGCATCTGCTGATACCTCGCCAAACATATACAGGGCGAAAAACTTGGCCAACTTGACATTCACAGCGTTACCCAACTGCTTGTAGGCTTGCGGCTGCTTTACATCTGGCTGAAAACTTTCGGGGAAACTTTGCAGACGGGCACATTCGCGTGGTGTGAGGAAGCGTCTTCTCGAGCCGATGATGGAGGTTTGCACAATGGCAACGAGTGCGGGGAAATAGGTATTGACCTTCACACGGATACCCGAAGGACGCAACTGAAAAATCTGTTGCCATATATCTGGATGAGCCGTTTGCCCGGCTTGCCATTCCAATTTGGCCTTTGCACCAAAGAACAAAGGGTTTTGTTTCGCACGAATGAGCCAAGCATCAATAAATGCGCGGTTGCTGACATACAGTGCATTGTTCTTGCGAATAAAATTTTGCTTCCATACAGGATATTGTGTCAAGTCTTCATGCGGATTGAGATCGCACAATCTGTCAGACCATATGGGGAAACCAGGCAATCTGTCGGCTTTGATGTTTTGTAGAAATTCGTTCCAAAGGTCAATGAGATTTACCATTTCGGGCGAGATATGGTAATGGTCGATGCCAGGTATTTCTTCGTCGTCTTGCAGGATACTCTCGATAGAGCAAGGCTTCATTTGTGCTTTGGTAAATACGAAAGGCGCAATTTTGCCAATGTCTTTGCGTACACACATAATGAACACACGCTCACGGTGTTGAGGAATCCCTACATAGTGAGGACTGAAAATGACGGGCTGGGACAAGAGATTATAGCCGAGTCCTTCCAACTTATCATGAATGACGCGCCATGTATTGCCATGGTCGTGGCTTGCTAGATTGCGGACATTCTCCAGTAACACATACTTGGGACGATGATATTCCAAAATACGGCAAATATCAAAAAACAAAGTGCCTTTGGTCAAATCATCAAAACCCAAACGATGACCCGCCTTGGAAAAAGACTGACAGGGAAATCCACCGCAGAGCACATCATGAGGCGGGATGTCTGCGGCGGCAATCTTCGTGATGTCACCAGCAGGTACAAGGTCATAGTTTGCGGCGTAGGTCTTACGGCAGTCTTCATCAATGTCGCAGGCAAAGACGCACTCTCCTCCGAGTGAAGTCATGGCTTGGTGGAAACCACCTATACCACAAAATAAATCAATAAAACGAAATGGTTGCATTACTGAGGGTAGGTGTAGCGAAAAACAACGAAGTTGTCATTTGCAAGTACTTGCTTGTTGATATTGAATTTTGGCTTTCTTGCATGGCCGTCGGGCTGTCGTCCCTGATGGAAGTCCGTTAAAGCCTTGCGATAGTTTATGCGGTTCAACTCCACGATGGTCATCTTCGTAAACTTTACGGCATGCTTCATGCGAGCATGGTATGACATTTCGTCTTTGTCGTAAGAAGGATCCACGCTCTTGATATAGCGATTTCTGCCTTTTGTTGCCTCAAAATCTGTTGCTTGGCTATCTTTGATGGTCTCATGCTCATAGATGACGTACCAAAACTTATCGAACTTCAAGATGCACTCTACAAGGTTTTCTTGGTCATTACCCGGCGTCTCTTTTTTAGTAATGTCGCTTGCTTTTAAGTCGCCGTAGAAGTCTGCTTCGTCGAAGCGTATGTCGAAGTCAAGGTCGCCTTCACGCTTCAAAGAACTACCTACATAACGCATTTGATGGATTGTCTTGTTATCAAGCGTAAACTTATTAAACTTATACTCCAAGAACCAACCTGCCCATTCTGCTTGTCTCCACTGGTGCCAGTCGTTTTGGTGCATTTCCTTAATGACATCCAAGGCTTTCAGCCACTTGCCAAAGGTGAAACCGCAATTGAACTGACGAAACAAATCAAACAAGGAATTGGGTGCTGACTTTTGATGGGTAATGTAATCGCGAAACTTGTCTTTACGAATGGCAGAAATGCTATTGCCAAAATAATCTTCTTTGGTAAATACACCATAAGTCATGGCTTGAAACAAGTCGTTGGTGTAGATATGAGCCGATGAGTTGTGTCCTTTCTTTGCTAGGTAGGTGTCTTTCTTGAAATCAACAAAGATAACATTGTCTCCATGATGCTTATCCCCATAGTGATATACGCCGATATAGCGCACATCTATATGAGGATGCTGTTCTTTGATAGCATTGGCGTAGTCATTGAACCAAAGTGGCAACTGAACTCTTTTTTTGTAAATAGGGTGAGGATTTCCCAAATAGGTGCAAGTCCTAACAAGAAGGTGATAGACCTTTTCACCTTCAATATATTCGAGCACCCATTTTCGGGGCGGAACAGTAAGAACCTTGCACCGATCTTGCCCGAGTGTCTCCATAAGATAGGCTTGGAGTTTTTTGGGAGAGAGAGGCTGGTCTGGGGCTACGACAAGATTTTTGTCTAATGTTATTTGTTCGCTATTTACGTTCATAGGTGAAATCTATTACTTTATCAAGGGTTGTGAAATACGGTGCATATTTTCTTCTTGCTTTTGAGTGTCGCCATGTTGCGCCTTCCCAGTCTTGTATATTCTTCTGTTGGGAATGTTTAAGTCGAAAACAAAGATAGGTCTTTCCTGTTGTCTCAAATCCGAGCGTTTCTAAATATGAGGCATCAACAAGTAAGGGTTCTTCGTCCACAAGACTATATAGTTCTGCCTTTTCTTTGTGATGCAGCAACAGATATTCAGGCATTATGGTACAGTCCTCCTTAAACATCGTACCTTTTCGGCCATCAGAGCGTACATAATAAAGTGAGTGTTTAAGAATAAGGTTGCGATGAAGGTCATTCTTGAAATAGCCAACAAGCGTATGGGCTTTACGATAGTCTTTATGGGGCTTGACCTCTACGGATGTTTTAATCTTGACATTAGTAAGAGTTGTCTTGATAGCGTTTGCTAGCACTTGTCCCAAACGAGGTGGAACGGCATTGCCTATCATTCTGTATAATGCCAGTATGTCTGGACTATCAAAGATGAAGTTATCGGGGAAGGTTTGGATACGTGCACACTCTCTGACGCTTAATCGTCTGTAATAGTCCTCTTTGTTGGGCTGGAAACTCCAATTCTCATATCCCCAATATAGCATCTTGGGTGATGAAGGGTGTAAAGGCGCATTTTCGCCAGTGGCGTGTATAGTAAATGAAGGACGTTCCCAAGGTCGGCGTCTATTACCCCTTTGGTAATATAAACCGAACGCACCAACATACACATCATGATTATGTCGGATAGGATTAGCCGAATCAATTTTCTCTTTGAGGTAGCGTCGAGGTGCTTCTGTGATATCACCAATCGCTTGGTTCAACGTGATAGGTTGTGAACAAGTCGGTAAGGGGAATTGGAATGTAGCGTTTAAGTCTTTGCGAAACCCGACGATAAATACGCGTTCACGATGCTGGGGAATCTTGTAATTGACCGCATCCAGCAGTTTCCATTGAACATTATAGCCAGCAGTTTCAAGTTGTATTAGAAAATCCGTGAAGACATCCTTGAACTTTTCATCAAGTAGTCCCTTTACATTTTCAATAAGAAAGAATTTAGGGGCTTTGGCCTTTATTAAATCTATGTAGGTTAGAAATAACTGGCCGCGTTGGTCGGCCAGCCCGCGTTGCTTACCTGCGATGCTCCATGATTGGCAGGGTGGACCACCAATAAAGCCATCACAATCAGGGATAGTTTCAGGCTTTATATGGCGGATGTCATCAAGCACAAATGTCGTTTTGGGGTGGTTGCGTATATAAGTATCACGGACAGCAGGTTCAGACTCATTAGCCCAAACCACACGAAATCCTGCTTGCTCAAAACCAAGGTCAAGACCGCCACATCCTGCAAAGAAAGACACTACATTCACGGGGTAGTTGTACGCTATGTAGCACTATGTTTGTGCTACTATGTGAAGGAACTGCAAAGTTACAGAATTTATATTATCCACGGAAATAATTGCTCGGAAAATGACATTACCCATGGAAATAACGATGAAGAACATCGCCCATGCTCTGCACCAGAGAGCATGGGCGATACAGTCATAGAGGCGAGATGGGGTTTACTTGTCTTCGGCGAAGAGGGGATCCCAAGCGGGAAGCACGGTAGGCTTCTGCCGGAGCTCGTCGAGCAGCGTAGCGGGCACATATTTGCGCTCTACTACGACGCGGAAGAAGTATTCGTTAAACCACTCGTCGGTCATGATGAGATGGCCCTTATGGCCTGCGGTGGGGCCCCAGGAGTTCTCTACCATCCACTTCAACGGTTTGCCGCTCTCGTCGAGATCTACGCCCATGAGCGTCATCGCGTGCGACGAAGCAGAAGCGTGGGTCTGGATACGCTCGGCCTTGGTCATGGGGAAATCCGTCTGGAAGAGTGAGGCGTAGTCGTAGTTGTTGAGCGAAAGCACGCCGCTCTTGCGGTTGAAGCACTTGCCCACGTCGCACGACATATACATCATCACGCTGTCCTTGATGCTGGCCACCATCAGCGGCTTGATTTCGTCCATCGGCAGGTTGAGGAAGGTCCACTGCTGACCGTCGTAGGTGTGACGGTCGTAGTCGATGGTGTAGGTCTTGTGGTAGGGACGAGAGGGGTCGTTCATCAGCATCACATAGTCGCCCACGAGGTCTTTGCCCACATACTCGTCGTAGAAGCTCTTGGGGGTATATTCCTTCGTGCTGATGGCCTTGCCGGAAGCATCGCGCAGGGTGTAGGTGAACTTCTCGGGCGGTGTGCCGAGGCAGATGGTGAGGATGTGGTAGATGGTGGAGAGCATCTCCGTCTTGCGCTCTTCCAGCTTCTTGCCCTTCTCGCCGCTGGCTACGGCCTTACGCAGCGTGAGGCCATATTCGCGCAGTTTCAGAGCTAGGAGGCTCGACATGCGGGAGGTGTTGTTGGCGCTGTAACGCTCGGGCATCACTTCGGCAGGCACTACGCCATACTTGGTGATAACATCCTGTGCACCGCAAAACGTGCCGCCGTCGCTCAGCGGGTTGGCAAAGAGCCAATCTACCGTCTTGTCGTCCATCGGCTTGCCGGCGTTATCAATCTGGGCTTGCAGGAAGAGGTTGGCCTTTTCCAGCTGATCGTAAAACCAACTATACGTCTGCGAGAACTGAAACTCGCCGAGGTTGTTGGCTTTAATCATGGCTGCGCGCATCACGTTGAGCGAAGTGAAGAGCCAGCAACGCCCCGACTGCTTCTGGTCGGTGATGCCCTTGGAAGGCACGGTGTGGGAGAAGTGGGTGTCGGCCGCCTCGGCGTTGTCGGCCGTGAGAGCGAGGTCGTCGATGCTGTTGGCTGCGAGCGCATTGCTCAGGGCGCGGTCGGTGACGGCCGTGGTCTGCGCCTTCTTGATCTGGCTCAGCATACCTGCTGTGATGCCGCCTTTGCCTACGGTCTGTGCAGATGCGCAGACCGGCATAGCGAGGGCGAGGGTAAGGAGAATTTTTTTCATGTGAGAATGTTGATAGTGTGATTATAGCGTTGTATTGATATCGTCTTGGGGCGTGGCGCGGGCGGTGAGCCACGCGTAGCCATACCAGCAGAGGAAGAACAGGATAAGCCCCGTGATGAGCCCTGCGAGGGCATCGACCAGATAGTGGGCCTGGATATAGACGGTGCTCACGCACAGCAGCAGATAAAATGGCAGCATAGCCCACGTCATAAAGCGGTAGGGACGGTTTTTCCACAGACACATCATCATCACCGTGGAGACCCCAACATGGCTTGAAGGAAAGGCGGCTGTGGGGCGTTCGCCAGCTTGATGCATCATCTCCACCAGCGTGCGAAACAGACCTTCGGGCAGGTCCATCGGCAAGAGCTCGGTGTGGGTGCGAAACCAGTCGCCCACTTCGGGGAACACGCCTTGGCGTATCGCCTCTTCGCCCACGGCCACGAAGTAGTACTGCGGCCCTGTGACAGGCAAGAACAGATAGACCACATAGTAAATCAGAAATGCCGCCAGGACTGTAAAGGCTGTGCGCTGAAACAGGCGGTGGTTGGTGAAAAACGGGAAAAGCACAGCCACGAAGATGAGTGGGTAGTAGGCAAAGTAGCCGAGGTGCATCAGCTCACTCGTGATGACGTCGTGGTAATGCTCCGAGAAGGTCAGCGCAGGCTGGCAGCCGCACAGCCACTGGTCGGCGGCCGCAAATGCCGGGTCTTGATTGGGCAGCAGGCTGCAAAACTCATAGGTGTCGGGATACCAGTAAGCCGTGAGTATGAGCGGGTAGAGATGGCGCAGGAACTCCGTGGCTCGGCTCGGGCGATAGCGGTAGAGCACATAGCACGCCACGAGCCCGAGGAATACCTCTATGCGTTCCACGAGGAGACGTTGCACGGTGTCGGCTCCCATGTCCTCGCGCCAGAGTAGCAGCACGATGAGTGTCAGCAGGAGGTAGGCGAGGGTGGCCCACTCGATGGGGAGGATTTTCTTTTTCATAGCGATAGGAGTCAGAGCCACCCCTGTGCCTTGTACCACGCTACGGCGGCACTGACGCCACGCTCCAGAGGCCATGCGGGGCAGTAGCCGAGGTCGTGGCGGGCAGGGGTGATGTCGCATCGCCAGTTGCGCTGGGCGAGGATGCGGTATTTGTCGGTATTGAGCGTCGTGGCCTTGCCAGTGAGTCGGCCTATCGCGCCGCTGACGGTGCAGACGAGGCGCAGCAGCCACAACGGGGCTTTGATGTGAAGGACACGCCCTACGCCCATCGCCTCTTGCAGCAAGTCGGAGAAGGTACGCGAGTCATACTCGCCGCCGTCGGTGAGGAAGTAGGCTGCGCCCGACGTGCCGCGCTCTGTGGCCAGATAGGCTGCCCGGACGAGGTCGGCCACATAGATGAAGGTGATGACCTGCTGCCGATAGCCTACGGCGAAGTCGATGTGGCGGCGCAGGCTGTCTGCCATCATGAAGTAGTCGCGCTCCCGAGGGCCATAGACGCCTGTGGGGCGCAGGATGATGTAGTCGGGGCATGCCGCGCCAGCACTTTGGCGCACCTCTCGGAGGGCGTCTTCGGCTGCGAGCTTGGAGATGCCGTACTGCGTGTCGGGCTGTGGGGTGTCGCTCGCGCTGATGACGTGGTGGATGTCGTCGCCACCCACCTTGCCCATCACCGAGAGCGACGAGATGAAGACGAAGCGGCGGCGCAGCGCGCTTTGGGCGATGAGCGTGCGGTAGAGACGCGCTGTGCCTTCGGTGTTGGTGCGGCGGAAGTCGGCGGGATGCAGACACTTGGTAGCGCCAGCAGCGTGGATGCAGAAGTCCCACGCCCCATGCGCTGCGACATGCTCGGCTATCTGCTGCGCCAAGGCAGCGTCGCTGCTCATGTCGAGCACGATGAGGTGCAGCCGCGCATCGGTGAGGTACTGACGGCTGCTGCTCGGACGTATGGCGCACCACACCTCATAGCCCTCGGCGAGTCCTTGCTCGGCCAGATGGGAGCCAATGAAGCCTGATGCCCCTGTGATGAGTATCGCGGGCATGGCGAAAAGGATTTGTGGGCAAAGTTACACATTTTCTGCCAAATACGGGGCGTATGCGGGCAGATATTGCCGAAATTTTCGTAAATTTGCTGCGTCATGTCTGCCATTGCTCCCTTTGCACGTCCCCTGTATGTGATGCTCAAGCCCGTAGGCTCGCGCTGCAACTTGGCGTGCACCTATTGCTACTATCGGGAGAAGGCAGAAGTCTGTGGCGCAGCCCCGCTGATGAGTGAGGCCGTGCTGGAGCGTTTCACCCGCGAATACTTGACGGCGCAGACGCAGCCCGAAGTGGTCTTCACGTGGCATGGTGGCGAGCCGCTGCTCTTGCCGCTCGACTTCTACCGCCATGCCGTGGCGTTGCAGCGGCGTTACGGGGCGGGGCGGCGCATCGAGAATGTGTTGCAGACCAACGCCACGCTGCTCACCGAGGCGTGGTGTGAGTTTCTCGCTGAGCAACGCTGGCTCGTGGGCGTCAGTATCGATGGTACGCCCGAGATGCACGACCGCTACCGCCGTGACCTGCGTGGCGGTGGCTCGTGGCGCAGCGTGATGGCAGGCATAGAGCGTCTCAACCGCTATGGGGTGGCGTGGAACGTGATGGCGACGGTCAATGCTGGCAATGTCGGCGCGCCGCGTGAGTTCTACCGTGCGCTGCGCAGTCTGGGCGCACCCTTCATACAGTTTACGCCCATCGTGGAGCGTCGTAGCACCTGCGGGGGGCATCGCCTCGCGCAGCCTGCCGACACAGCAGCGACGCTGACGGCAGAGAGCGTCACGCCCGAGGCGTGGGGCGACTTCCTCTGCGGCGTGCTCGACGAGTGGAGGCGGCAGGGCGATGTGGGGCGCGTCTTCATTCAACTCATCGAGAGCACCCTTTCGCTCTGGGCTGGTGGGCCTGCGGGTCTATGCTCACAGGGCACGCACTGCGGCCATGCTGCCGTTTTGGAGGCAAATGGTGACCTATATGCTTGCGACCACTTCGTCTTCCCCGAGCACCGTTTGGGCAACATCATGACTGACTCGCTCGTGGCGATGATGTACAGTCAGCAGCAGTGCGACTTCGCTGCGCGCAAGATGGCTTTGCCCCATACATGTCGTGCGTGCCGCTACCTCCGCCTCTGCCACGGCGACTGCCTGCGCACCCGCTTCGTGACGTGTCCCGACGATGGTGCGCCGCAGCCCTACCTCTGTGCAGGCTATCGGCAGTTTTTCGACAAGTTACTCCCGATAGCCTCGTCGCTGATAGCCCACTAAAAAAGCCTCGGAACACCGAGGCTTTTTTAGTGGGACGTGCTATGCCTTGCGGCGACGCCATGTGCGCCACAGACCGTAGGCCAAGGCTATGAGAATGAGGCCGATGGCAGCGGTGGCCACAGCTTCGGTGGTGCTCACCGTGGTGGGGCGGAAGGTGAGCACGAGGTCGTGCTGTCCTGCGGGCACACGGAGGGCACGCAGCAGGTAGTTGGCGCGGCCTATCTCTACGGGTTTGCCGTCGAGGGTCGCTGTCCAGCCCGGGTAGTAGATCTCGCTCAGCACGACAACGCCGCCTGTGGTGGAGGTCGTGGTGTAGTGCAGCTCATTGGGGGCGTAGGACGTCATGACGACGCTGCCCGCATCGGTCGCCCGTGCTTCGCCGAGGATGCCTTGCTCCGACTTGTCGGCCACGGCGGCGTGTTGCCAGTCGAGGCTGCCGAGTGCCTGCATCTCGGCATCTGCACCTGCGGCGTAGGTGAGGCGCTGCACAAACCAGGCCGCACCGCTGGCCGAGGGATTGGCCAGTGCCAGCTGTCCGCTGCCGAGAATGATGTAGCGCGTGTTGAGCATGCAGAGCATGGGGGCTATGGTGTCAATCGGCGACTGCGCTACGATGGCCTGCAAGGCCGCGATGGGGTCGCCACCGCTTGCGCTGTCGGCCGCGAGGCTGCTCTGGGCTTGCAGCAATGCGCCTGCCAGGCGTTGGCACTCTGCGCCCAGATGGCGGTCGATGAGGTCCTGATAGCGTTGCAACTTGGCGGGGTGGTAGCCGCCGACATTGCGGTGCCAATAGGCGGTCTGGTTGCTGGTCTCGTTGAAGGGGTTGCCGCTGAGATTGACCACGCGGAAGCCTACCGTCTTATCGGCCAGTATGGTGTCGTCGGCAGGGGTCTTGGCGAAGGCCTGTTGCTGCTGCACGGGGTCGGTGAAGGAGGCGTCGTTGAGGTAACGCTTGTCTATGCTCCACAGGTCGCCGAGACAGGCCACGATGAGTACCGTGCATACCACCCATGCCTGCTTGATGATGCCACGGGTGTAGGCCAACAGGGTGAGCAGTGCCACGCCGATGAGCATCGCGCTGCGCAGTGCGCTGTGGGAGAGGATGTCGGCGTGCATGGACAGGATGGCCGTGCGATAGCTCTCGCAGAAGTCGGCCGGCAGACCTGCGCGCTGCAAGGCGGCGAGGTCGTTGATGTCGGCGGTGCTGATGTTATTGGCCATATCGGGGCAGACGGCCAGGAGGAGGCAGAGACCGAGCGTCAGCACGGTGGCGGCGATGAGGCCCACCTTGCCACGCCGCGTGCCCAGCAGCACGTCGGGACGACGCAGCACCTTGACCAGCGCGAGGACGGCGAGCAGCGGCATGGTGAACTCTGCCACCACGAGTGCGCTCGAGACGGTACGAAACTTGTTGTACATCGGCAGATGGTCGATCAGCCAGTCGGTCAGCGGCATGATGTTCTTACCCCAAGCGAAGAGCAGGCTTACCACGGTGGCGAGCACCAGTGCCCACTTCATAGGCCCCTCCACAAGGCAGAGGCCGAGAATGAAGAGGAAGCAGATGATGGCGCCGACATAGACGGGGCCCACGGTGAAGGGCTGGTCGCCCCAGTACTCCGAGAGGCCGGGCATCGGGCCTTGCTCACCTTGCTCCGTATAGATTTGCTGCAACATGGAGGCGTCTTGGTAGAACGTGTTGTAGCCTTCGAGCGTCTGCACGTCTTCGCGCTCCAGGATGCTGCGCGAGCCGCCGCCCTTGAAGTCGGGTATCAGCAGCGTCAGGGTCTCGTCGATGCCGTAGCTCCACGCCGTGATATAGTCGCGGTCGAGGCCTGTGGCGGCGCGCTCCGAGGGCGTTGTGCTCTCTGGCGTAGCGGTCAGTGCCGAGCCGCCGCGCGTAGAGGCGTGCTGATACTGCCAGGTGTGGTAGAGACTCGCGCTGTTGGCCAATATGCCCATGAGCCCTGCCACCACGATGACGGCGGTGGCGCGGAGGAAGGTGCTGCGCTGACGTGGGATGAGGGCGTTGCAGTCGTGCTCACTGCGCTGGGGCAGAAACGCGGAGACGGCGAAGCACACCACGATGAAGGCCATGAGAAACAGGAAATAGTAGGTCATCTGCGGGTGGTTGGCCTGCACCTGCAAGGCAGTGAAGAGCGCGGTCATCGCGCCGCCCACCCAGTAGCGGCCGCGGTAGCAGAGCACCATGCCTGCTATGGTCGGCGGTATGAAGCCGAGGGTGGCGACTTTCCAGAGATGGCCTGCCGCGATGATGATGAGGAAATAACTGCTGAACGCCCACGCCACTGCGCCCAGTGCACTCGCCAAAGGACGCACGGCGAAAGCGCGCATGAGCAGGTAGAAGCCGAGCAGATACATGAAGAGGTAGCCCATAGCCCCATGGGTGAAGAGCCCGATGGCGCGGCCTATCCACGAGAGGATGGTGCCGCTGCTGTAAGAAGGCGAGATCTGGTAGGTCGGCATGCCCGAGAAGAGCGCACCCGTCCAGCGTGAAGTCTCGCCCGTAGCGGCGTAATGCTCTGTGAGCTCATGGCCGCCACCGATGCCAGCCACGGTGTCGTGACCGCCGAGCACCATGCCCTGCGATATGGGGGAGGCGAAATACAGGAAACTCAGGAGGAGAAAAGCCACGACGATGGCCACGTCGGGCAGGTAATGGCGAAGAGTTGCTTTGTTCATCGTTTATGGTAAAAATAGATTGGGCAGATGGTTTTCCCGATTTGCGCAGACAGTTTTTCCGATCTGCGCAGATAGTTTTTACGGTCTGCCCGGATGAGTTTTCGGGGGATTTAGGCGATGACTTCGCCCCGCAGCGTGGCCGAGGAAGCCTCCGTGATGCGCACTTGCAGCGTGTCGCCCGTGTGGTGCTGTCCGCGCGGGACGATGACCACCTTGTTTTGCTCGGTGCGGCCGTAGATTTCGTCTTTCGACCGCTTGCTTGTGCCCTCGATGAGGATAGACGTCGTGCGGCCTATCCAAGCCTTGTTGGCCGCGAGCGAGAGTTCGCCTTGCAGGGCGATGAGTTCGTTCAGGCGGCGTATCTTCACCTCCTCCGCGATGTCGTCGGGGTAGTGACGCGAAGCGAAGGTGCCGGGACGCTCGCTGTACTTAAACATGAAGGCGCTGTCGTAGCCCACTTCGCGCATCAGCGAGAGCGACATCTGGTGATCCTCCTCCGTCTCCGTGCAGTAGCCCACAAAAATGTCGGTGGAGATGGCGCAATCGGGCACGATGCGGCGGATGGCGGCCACGCGGTCGAGATACCACGCGCGGGTGTATTTGCGGTTCATCAGCGCGAGGATGCGGTCGCTGCCCGACTGCACAGGCAGGTGGATATGGCGGCACACGCCCGGCATCTCGGCGATGACTTGCAGCGTCGCGTCGGTCATGTCCTTGGGGTGAGATGTGGTGAAGCGCACCCGCATGTCGGGCACTTCCTCTGCCACCCGCCGTAGCAGGTCGGGGAAAGTGACGGTGCCCGCCCCCGACGTGGCGGCATAGCTATTGACATTCTGCCCCAGCAGCGTCACCTCCTTGTAGCCTCTCGCGTGCAGATCGCGCACTTCGCCGAGGATGCTCTCCACGTCGCGTGAACGCTCTCGGCCACGGGTGTAGGGCACGATGCAGTAGTGGCAGAAGTTGTTGCAGCCACGCATGATGCTCACGAAGCCCGAGAGGCGGTTGGCACCGAGGCGTGTGGGCACGATGTTGCGGTAGGTCTCGGTGGTCGAGAGCGCGATGTTGATGGCCTGATGCCCCGTCTCCACCTGCGCGAAGAGGTCGGGCAGCGAGAGGTAGGCGTCGGGACCACAGACAAGGTCGGCGTGGTGGTCGCGGAGCAATGTCTCCTTGGCGCGCTCGGCCATACAGCCCAGCACACCGATGATGAGCCTGCGACCATCGCGGTGGCGGCGCATGGCATGGAGTGCTTCGAGGCGGTGGATAATCTTCTGCTCGGCATTGTCGCGTACGGAGCAGGTGTTGAGCAAGACGGCATCTGCCTTGTCGATGTCGTCGGTGGGGGCATAGCCTGCCATCTGCATCACCGAAGCGACCACTTCGGAGTCGGCGACATTCATCTGGCAGCCGTAGGTCTCGATATAGAGGGATTTCATAATCGCGTAATAGTTGCGGCGCAAAGTTACCACCTTTTGCCGAAATAGCAGGGGTAAAGCCCAGTTTTCTGCGCTGCGGACATTAAAAAAACGCGCGAGAGGTCGCGTATGTGAGAATAATGTAGTACTTTTGCACGAAATTACGACTAATATGGCCAAGAAACACCAAAGCGGCGGTGGCTTCAACGTCTTCACCGCCCTTATCAGCACTGCTATGGTGCTTATTCTGCTCGGCACGCTGGTCTTTTGCGTCACCGTGGGAGACAACATGAGCCGTAGCCTGAGAGAGAACTTCTCAGTCGATATACTGCTCACCGACAGCATCACGGTTAGAGAGACCAATGCCTTCTACAAGGAGCTCAAGGCTATGCCTGCCGTCAAGCGCTGCGTCTATATCTCCAAGCAAGATGCCGCCAAAGAGCTCGAAGAGACCCTTGGCTACGACTCCGAGGATTTTCTGGGATACAGTCCTTTCCCTGCCTCAATGGAGATTTTTCTCAACGCTGACTACGCCTGCCAAGACTCGCTGACCAAGCACATCACCGTGCTCAAGCAGCGTCCTTATGTGGCCGACACCGTCTATCCCGAGAACCTCATCGAGAGCCTGACACACAACATCCGCATCATCGCCATCGTGCTGCTTTCGCTCGTCGCGCTGTTGGTCTTCATCGCCGTTGCTCTGATTAACAACACCATGCGCCTTGCCCTCTCGCGCCACCGCTTCTCCATACGCACCATGAAGCTCGTGGGCGCAAGCCACGGCTTCATACGCCGCCCGTATATGCGCCGTGCTTTCTGGATAGGCTTCATTGCTGCGCTCATCGCCTGCGGCGTGCTGCTCGCTGGCATGCAAGGGCTCATCGTGCTCGACGAAGGCCTGGCCGAGTCAATTACGCCGCTTGTCATGGTGGCCACCCTCGGCATCCCCTTCGTCGCAGGTATCGTGCTGACGATGGTCTGCGCCTACTTCTCGGTGAGCAAACTCCTGCGCCTCTCGGCCTATCAACTCCATGTGCGATAGAGCGCACGCCATTGTTGTAACATAATCAACCCAAAATGGTAGGTTCTATCAATTAGCTCGTGACGATTTTTGCGGCTATTCCGACGCAGATTTCTTTCTTTTATGAGGGAGCGGTGCGGGCACCGTGACTGAATGAAAGGCAGGAAAGATGCGAGAGAAGAGCCCAAAAGCGGCCGAGTATAAGCATAGAAAACTACCTTAAAAATACGACACTAATTTATAGAACCTACCATACATGAAAGTCTTTGCCTTCGACCGTAACAATTTTATCCTGCTGGCTGTGGGTATGGTCATCGTAGTCCTCGGCTTCTGCCTGATGAGTGGCAGCGGCAGCACTGCCGAGCAGTTCAATCCTGCCATCTTCGACGCGCGCCACATCCGCGTCGCACCCGTCGTCACCCTCGTGGGTTACCTCTTCATTGTCTATGCCATCTTGCGCAAGCCCAAGACGGGGGACGATAAATAGACTGCTCTGACGCATGGATACCATTCAGACCATCATCATTGCCATCGTGGAGGGACTGACGGAGTTTCTCCCCGTATCCTCGACCGGACACATGATTATCGCGCAGAGCATCCTCGGCGTTGAGCCCGCTCCGGGCACCACCGAGGAGGCCTTTGTCCACGCCTTCACCTTCATCATCCAGTTTGGAGCCATCCTCAGTGTGGTGTGTCTCTACTGGCGACAATTCTTCCAGATACGCCACCGTGCCGACTGGAGAGAGAAGAAACGCTTCTATGGTTTGCTCATCATCGGCGTGCTGCCTGCTGTCGTTGTCGGCCTCGCAGCCAAGAAGAGCGGTGTGCTCGACTGGCTCTTGGGCAGTGTGTGGGTCGTAGCCGCAATGCTCGTGATTGGCGGCATCTTTATGCTGTTCTGCGATCGCCTCTTCGGCGATGGCAGCGATGCTACGCCGCTGACGCCCAAGCGCGCATTCTGGATAGGCGTCTTCCAGTGCCTGTCTGTCATACCCGGTATGAGCCGTTCGATGGCGACCATTGTGGGCGGCATGCAGCAGCGCTTGACGCGACGTCGTGCTGCCGAGTTCTCTTTCTTCCTCGCCGTGCCTACTATGGCGGGAGCGACGCTGCTCGATCTGCTCGATCTGATGAAGGAAAATGCAGACTGGGCTACGGCGCACAACATCACGATGCTCTGCGTGGGCTGCGTCGTCGCTTTCGTGGTGGCGCTGGCCGCCATGAAGTGGTTTGTCGCTTTCCTCTCCCGCTATGGCTTCAAGGCCTTCGGCTGGTATCGCATCATCGTGGGCAGCATCATCTTGGCCATGCTGCTCTGCGGCCAGTCCTTGGTGATGGTCGATTAGCATACCTATTTATATATAATGCCGACGCTCACTCCTTCCGTTACCTTCCTACCCCCTGCCGACCCTACCCAGCCGTCTGTGAGCCCATGGGTAAGCGGTGCTGTACTCGCTTTCGATAAGCCGCTTGGCATCACCTCCTTTCAGTTGGTGGGCCGCGTG
>JAGHRU010000069.1 GCA_018066225.1 Candidatus Equimonas enterica | reverse complement strand
TGACAACGCTGGCCTTGTCGTGGCCGAAGTGGTACTCTCTGCGGCCGATGAAACGGCTGCTTTGCCCGCGTTTATCGGTCAAGAGGTCACCGCTGACCGCCGCTACCGCAACGCCTATCTGCGGGCGTGTCCTTATAAAGACTGGCAGTAGTCCTTGTGCGGTGCAAGGCATAGGCTGACGCAGCCATCGCTGACCTCACTATACCGCTTTTATCTGCGCGCGTAGGCGTATGTGCGCGCGAAAGTCGGACCATCGTTATGGCCATCCCGTCAAAAGGGGTGGCTATTTTTGTGTCAAAAGGTAGGTAAGATGCTGGTGTTTAAGATTTGTGCAAGGTAAAACGGAAAAGGGTGTTGATAATCAGCGTTTTGCGTCTTTGTAAACGGCGCGTCGGTGGAAAACTCGCAAGAAAAAAGCGGGCGAAAAGTTTGGTCGGGTCACAGAATTTTTGTACCTTCGCGTCGCAAAACAAACAATAAGCCAATGAATTTCAAGCGACTCCTATGGGCGGCAGGCTGCGCAGCAATAGCGTGGTCGATGTCGCTGCGTATGGATGCCATCCAGTCCAAATACCAGAATGATATAGATGCGTATGCGGCGTATGTGAGCAGCCAAGATGATGACAACGGTGATGCTATGCCCAGCAAGGCGCATGCCGAAAAGACCGTTAAAGCCAGTGCGGCTATCGGTGCGCTGAAAGCCCCCGAGGCCAAGCCGACAGAGGTGAAAGAGGTGCATAAATCCGCAACGCTGGCCGAGAATATCGTGAGCACCGCGTTTCAGTATATCGGCGTGCCCTACCGCAGTGGCAGTAGCAGCCCCAAGGGTTTCGACTGCTCGGGCTTCACGAGTTACGTCTTCAAGCAGCAAAACATCCAATTGACGCGCTCTTCACGCTCGCAATACACCGAGGGACAGGCCGTCAAGTCGCGTGCCGACTTGCAGAAGGGCGACCTCGTCTTCTTTGGCGGCAGCGGCGGTGGTAACAAGAGCATTGGCCATGTCGGTATCGTGACGGAGGTCAATCCCGATAATGGCACCTTCAAGTTTATCCACGCTTCGCGCACGGGCATCAAGGTCGATAAGAGCACTGAGCCTTACTATTCGCGCCGCTATGTGGGCGCGCGTCGCGTGCTGCAATAGGCAAAAACAGCATTTTTGCGGGAGAAAAAGCAAAAAAAGTGCAGATGATGCACGCTGTCTCAAATTATTTGTGTAATTTTGCGCCCGCAAACTGAAATAAATAAGTAATAACAACAACAAATACACTCACAACAACATGATTGTAGTACCCCTTAAAGAAGGCGAAAACATCGAGCGCGCCCTCAAGAAGTTTAAGAGAAAGTTTGAGAAGACTGGCGTGGTTAAAGAACTTCGCCGCCGTCAGCAGTTTGACAAGCCCAGCGTACGCAAGCGTCTCGCTATGGAGCACGCTATCTACGTGCAGCAACTGCATCGCAACGACGACTAATCGTCGTATCTTTTCTCTACCGACGACACGCGCCTTGCATCGTTAGATGTGTGGCGCGGTTTGCCGTGAAATTTTACCAGATTTCTGCAAACGGACATTCTCTTGTGGGGTGTCCGTTTTTGTTGTTGCGCCGCTGCCTTGAAACGGTCTGCGCAGAGAGGAAGAACTATCTGCGCAGACCTTGAAAACTATCTGGGCAGACGGAAAAAACTGTCCGCGCAGACAGGAAAAGCGGCCTTGTCTGGGCATACCGTGACGGTCCGCGTGATTATTTTGCGCGAGTAGGCTAAAAAATCGGGTCGTGCGCGCGTTATGTTGAATTTTATTGGTAACTTTGTAGGCGGTAATATGCACAACAACTAAAACCAAAGATAGCATGAAAAAAATCATTGAATGTGTGCCCAATTTCAGTGAGGGCCGCAACAAAGAAGTCATCAACCGCATCGTGGAGGAAATAGCCGCCACGACCCACAACGGCGAGAGCGTCAAGATGCTCGACGTGGACCCCGGTGAGACGACCAACCGCACCGTCGTGACCTTCACCGGTACTCCCGAGGTGGTCTGCGAAGCCGCTATGCGTGGCGTGAAAATCGCTGCCGAACTCATCGATATGCGCCAGCACCACGGCGCACATCCCCGTAGCGGTGCTACCGATGTGCTCCCCATCGTTCCTGTCTCGGGCAATACGCTCGAAGAGTGCGCCGAGATAGCCCGTGGCCTCGCCAAGCGCATCTACGACGAACTCGGCATCGCCTGCTACTGCTACGAGGCTGCCGCCGCCACCCCCGAGCGTCGCAATCTCGCTGTCGTGCGTGAGGGCGAATATGAAGCGCTGCCCGAGAAGATGCTCGATCCCAAGCGTCGCCCCGACTTCGGCCCTGACACCTTCAACGAACGCGTCGCCACGGCAGGCGCTACCAACGTCAGCGCGCGCAACTTCCTCGTGGCGGTCAATTTCAACCTCAACACCACGTCTTCGCGTCGCGCCATGTCGGTGGCTTTCGACGTGAGAGAGAAAGGCCGTAAAGCCCGCGAAAACGGGTCGCTCACCGGCAAGGTGCTCAAAGACGAACAGGGTAACGACATCTGGCTGCCCGGTACGCTGAAAGGCTGCAAGGCCATCGGCTGGTACATCGAAGACTACGGCATCGCACAGGTGTCGATGAACATCACCGACATCGTCGCTACGCCCCTGCACGTCGCCTACGAAGAGGTGTGCCGTGCTGCCCGCGAGCGTGGCCTCGTCGTCACGGGTGCCGAAATCGTCGGTCTCGTGCCCAAGTCCGTCCTCATCGATGCTGGTAAGTACTATCTCGCCAAGCAGCAACGCTCCACAGGTATCGCTGAGGAGGAAATCATCAAGATTGCTGTCAAGAGTATGAGCCTCGACGATCTCAAACCTTTCGATCCGCGTGAAAAGGTCATTGAGTATATGATGGAAGACGAGCAGCAACTCGCTGAGGAACAACGCCTCGTGCGTATGACCGTCCGCGACTTCGCTGCCGAGACGGCTTCCGAGTCCGCTGCCCCCGGCGGCGGCAGCATCTCTGCCTATATGGGCGCGCTCGGCGCAGCCCTCAGCACCATGGTGGCCAACCTCTCGGCACACAAGCGTGGCTGGGACGACCGTTGGCAGGAGTTTAGCGACGTCGCCGAGGCTGGTCAGGCACTGATGAGCCGCCTCATCCACCTCGTGGACGAAGACACCGCTGCCTTCAACCGCATCATGAACGCCTTTGGTATGCCTAAGGATACGCCCGAGGACAAGGCGGCGCGTGCTGCTGCCATCGAGGCCGCTACGCTCTACGCCACCGAGGTGCCCCTGCGTACGATGAAGGCGGCCTACGAGGTGCTGCCGCTGGCTGAGGCTATGATCGCCAAGGGCAACCCCGCTTCCGTCTCCGACGCTGGTGTCTCTGTCCTTGCTGCTGTGGCTGGCATCCGTGGCGCAGAGCTCAATGTGCGCATCAACGCTGGTAGCCTCAAAGACCGCGAGGCCGCAGACCGCCTGGTGGCCGAGGCCGCTGCCATCGTCAAGTCTGCCCGTGAGACAGAAGAACGCCTTATGGCCAATATCCAACTCGACTAATACCCCTTTACACCATGACCAAGTTTCAAGAAGAAATACTCGCGGGTATCCCTGAGCAACTTCCCGCTCCCAAGCCCTACGATCCCAATATCAACCACGCTCCACGCCGCAAGGACATCCTCACCGAAGAGGAGAAGGTGCTCGCTTTGAAGAATGCGCTGCGCTACTTCCCCGAGTGTCACCACGCTACGCTTGCGCCCGAGTTTTGGCAGGAGTTGTGCGACTATGGCCGCATCTATATGTACCGCTTCCGTCCCGACTACGAGATGTATGCGCGTCCCATCGATGAGTATCCCGCCCGTTCGCGCCAGGCAGCAGCCATCATGGCGATGATACAAAACAACCTCGACCCACGCGTGGCACAGCATCCGCACGAACTCATCATCTATGGTGGTAACGGTGCTATTTTCCAGAACTGGGCGCAGTATCGCCTCGTCATGAAGTACCTCGCCGAGATGACCGATGAGCAGACGCTCGCCATGTACTCTGGCTTCCCCATCGGCGTGTTCCCCAGCCATAAGGATGCACCGCGCGTTGTCGTCACCAACGGTATGGTTATCCCCAACTATTCCAGCCAAAACCACTGGGAACGCTTCAATGCGCTCGGTGTGTCGCAATATGGTCAGATGACGGCCGGCTCTTATATGTATATCGGTCCGCAAGGCATCGTGCACGGCACGACCATCACCGTGATGAACGCTGCCCGCAAGCAACTCAAAGCCAAGGGTATCGCTGGCACGCAGGACAACATGAAGGGCATGCTCTTCGTGACTGCAGGTCTCGGCGGTATGTCGGGTGCACAGCCTAAGGCCGGCAACATCGCTGGCGTGGTCAGTGTGACGGCAGAAGTCAATCCGCTGGCAGCCGAGAAGCGTTATGAGCAGGGCTGGGTGGATGAACTCCATAGCGACCTCGACGATCTCATCACCCGCATCCGCCGCGCTGTGGAAGGCCGCGAAGTTGTCTCCCTGGCCTATGTGGGCAACGTGGTAGATCTGTGGGAGCGACTTGCCGACGAAGATATCCATGTGGACCTTGGCAGTGACCAGACTTCGCTGCACAATCCATGGGCTGGCGGCTACTACCCCGTCGGGTATAGCCTCGAAGCGTCGAAGCAGATGATGGCCAATGACCCCGATCGCTTCAAGGAAGCCGTGCGCGAATCGCTGCGCCGCCATGTGGCTGCCGTCAATCGCTTGGCTGCTAAGGGCATGTACTTCTTCGACTATGGCAATGCCTTCTTGCTCGAAAGCTCGCGCGCTGGCGCCGACATCCTTGGTGCTGATGGCAAGTTCCGCTATCCCTCCTATGTGCAAGACATCATGGGCCCGCTCTACTTCGACTACGGCTTTGGCCCATTCCGCTGGGTGTGCATGTCGCAAGACCCTGCCGACTTGGCCAAGAGCGACGAGATAGCAGCCCGTGTGCTGAGCGAAATCGCCGCCGAAGCCCCCGAGGAAATCCGCGGACAGATGCACGACAACATCCACTGGATAGAAGAGGCAGGTCGCAACCAGCTCGTGGTAGGCTCACAAGCCCGTATCCTCTATGCCGACTGCGAAGGTCGCACGAAAATTGCCCTCGCCTTCAACGACGCCATCCGTCGTGGCGAAATCAAGGCACCCATCGTGCTCGGACGTGACCATCACGATGTCTCGGGTACCGACTCCCCCTTCCGCGAAACCTCCAACATCTACGACGGCTCACAGTTTACCGCAGATATGGCCATCCAAAACGTCATCGGCGACTCCTTCCGTGGCGCGACATGGGTGTCGATCCACAATGGTGGCGGTGTAGGCTGGGGCGAAGTCATCAACGGTGGCTTCGGCATGGTTATCGACGGTTCGGCAGATGCCGATCGCCACATCGAGAGCATGCTCTTCTGGGATGTCAATAATGGTATTGCCCGTCGCAGCTGGGCGCGCAACGAAGGCGCAGAGCACGCCATAGCGCGTGAGATGAAGCGCACGCCCGGCCTGGTAGTGACGATGCCGCAGCATGCCGACGAAGCCCTCATCCGCAGCGTGATGAAGCGATAACCCTCGCGGCGTTGTCGCTGCGGCCTTTAAGCGACCGTAAGCGACAGCGCGCAGGGGCTGCTCGCGCATAGCCCAGAGCGGTGAAGAGGTTTGCCCTTGTCGTGCGAACGCTCTGCCCAGATAGTTCGCACGGGCTGCCCAAGCCCGAATACGGTGCTGGTGTAGTCATTGTAACAGGCAGACTGACAACTCTTTAAGTTTATTTCTCATAAAATCAATAAACCCATAAATTCCAAACAATAAAAA
>JAGHRU010000011.1 GCA_018066225.1 Candidatus Equimonas enterica | reverse complement strand
AGGGAAAACAAGTTTTCACTATGCCTTATGAGCAAGTATAAGACGATAGTCAAGATTTACAACAAATAAGCGCACAATGAAGAAGACCTATATCACCCCGAAGATGAAGGCGATGCCAGTGGAGACAGCCGATATACTCTGCCTGAGCAACCCCGATGGCCTCGACATCTATAAAGGCGAGACCGTGTCCGAGGAAGAAAACCCATACAGCGACGACGAAGGCTACGGCGAGGCGTGGTAGCTACGCCGTGGTAGATACGCCTTAACACAACGAGAGAAGCCACCCGATGAGCACACAGGCGCGTCGGGTGGCTTCTCTCGTTAGGTCGCCCCGAGTGGAAACTGATGCAGTCGTCGCTCTCCTTTTTCCCGTAGGGCGTGCCGCCAGTCTTGGTTCCCCCCCAATTTTTCCTACACATCAAAGTTTTCGCTGCGCAAATCGTCCAAACGACAAGCGCAAGCCGTGCGAACCATCTGTGCTTGTCGTGCGCCCCATCTGTTGATGCACGAAAACGGCGGAGAAGGAATTGCCACAAATGACCGAAAATGTGCGCGAGGATTTGGTGGTTTGCCATAAAAAGCGTACCTTTGCCATATCTATCGCTACATTAAAAAGCAGTTGCTCTATGTTGCCAGACAAACCTGGAGTTTATCTAATCACGAAGGAAATAGAACTGTAATTCTCATTCTTGGAAGTTGGCACGGGTGGGCATTACAAAGAAAAAAATCCTAATGTGCCTATACACCATAAGGTTATGAATGATCCAGAAACACTCGTCGTCCAGTCTTGCTATTATGGCTTGTTGCCTGATGATTATCTTTTAAGTTGTGCCATAAGCCTATTGTCTTTCAATCCCCTTGCAGTTCCTGCTGACCTTGACTATTATGTTCAGTCTATGCAGGAAGAATTGTCTTAATTCTACGCTTATAGACGAGGATATGCCCGCGTGTGGGCAGGGCTGTGTACCTTTGCCGCCACTGTTCCCAGCAGTTTTGCTGCTGGGTCAAACCCCTCCCCCACCCTCCGCAATGCTCCCCGAAGTCCGTCGATGACAGGCTTCGGGGAGCATTGCGTTAGGAGGCGAAATCGGCGGCCTACGGCCTCTGGTCGGCCTCGATGAGGGCGAGCAGATGGGCCACGGCGTCGGCTTCGGGGATGTTCTTCTCCACGCAGGTCTTGCCGCGATAGAGGCTGACGCGCGATGGGCCTGCGCCGACATAGCCGTAGTCGGCATCGGCCATCTCGCCCGGGCCATTGACGATGCAGCCCATGATGCCTATCTTGAGCCCCGTCAGGTGCTGCGTGGCGGCCTTGATGCGGGCGATGGTGCTGCGCAGGTCGTAGAGCGTGCGGCCGCAGCCCGGACATGAGATGTACTCCGTCTTGGTCTGACGCTGACGCGTGGCTTGCAGCACGGCAAAGGAGAGACGCTCCCCTACCCCCTCGGGGTCGGCATCGGGCGTGCCACAGGTGAGCATCAGGCCGTCGGCGAGGCCGTCGAAGAAGAGGGCACTGGCGTCGGCAGCAGCGGCGATGGCGAAGTCCTGCTTGTCGGCAAAGCCATAGTGCAGATGCACCACCACGGGATTGGTGAGGCGATGCCGCCACAGGTCGTGGACGATGGCGCGGAGTTCGCCCGTAGGATTGCTGTGCAGCGTCTCTGCCAGCACCACTATCTCGGGATGCTGGGCGAGGCAGGCGCGTACCTCGTCGGTGAGCAGCGGATAGGTCAGCGTGAGGAAGACGACGCCCCCACCCTCACGCTTTGCCCGTTGCACCGCCTCGGCGGCAAACATCAGCTGGTCGGGGCGCAGACACGGGTGGGTATCGAGGGTGTAGTCGGCGCGGGGCTGCTCGGTCTCGGCCGCCGCCACCACCTTTCGGGGCGTGACCACCACAGGCACTTGTCCGCCGCCGATGCGACCTACGCGGCAGGTGGGACGGCGCACAGGCTTCGTCCACACAAACTCGGGGGCTGCGACGGCGGGGATGTGGTCGTGCCCGGAGCGTGTACGGGCGATGTAGGAGGCCAGCGCGTAGGCCACGGGGACTTCTGCCTCGGGGGCTTCGCTCAGGCTCACGCGGATGGTGTCGCCGATGCCGTCGGCGAGCAGCGCACCGATGCCAGCCGCGCTCTTGATGCGCCCGTCTTCGCCTTCGCCAGCCTCGGTGACGCCGAGGTGGAGCGGATAGTCCATGCCCTCACGCGCCATCGTCTCCACCAGCAGGCGCACGCTCTGCACCATGACGACGGTGTTGGAGGCCTTGATGCTGACGGCCACATCGGGGAAGTGCTCGCTCTGGCAGATGCGCAGAAACTCCATGCAACTCTCCACGATGCCCTCGGGCGTGTCGCCGTAGTGCGACATGATGCGGTCGCTGAGGCTGCCGTGGTTTACGCCGATACGCAGCGCGGTGCCGTGCTCGCGGCAGATGCTCAGCAGGCGGCAGAAGCGGTCGCGCAGCCGAGCGAGTTCGGCGGCGTACTCCTCGGGGGTGTACGCCAGATGGCGGAAGGTGCGGGCAGGGTCGATGTAGTTGCCCGGGTTGATGCGCACCTTCTCCACGATGGTGGCGGCTATGTCGGCCACGTTGGGGTTGAAGTGTACGTCGGCCACAAGGGGCGTGGTGTAGCCACGGCTGCGCAGGGCGTCGCGGATATTGCGCAGGTTCTCGGCTTCGCGGCGGCCTTGGGTGGTGAGGCGTACGTAGTCTGCGCCTGCCTCGATGATGCGGATGCACTGCGCCACGCAGCCTTCGGTGTCGGTGGTGGCGCAGGTGGTCATGGACTGCAAACGCAGCGGGTGGCCACCGCCCAGCGGTGTCGTGCTGATGCGGACTTCGTGGGTCGTGCGTGGGGTGTAGTTGAAGAGCATGGCGTTAGGATTTGACGAGATGGGCGTAGTCCAGCGTAGCGAGTTCGGCATTTGCCTTTACTATCTTGTCCTTGAGCGTCGCCTTGTGTGCTGCCACGCGCGCTGCGATGTCTGCGTCGGCGAGGGCGAGCATCTGTGCGGCGAGGATGGCGGCATTTTGTGCGCCGTTGATGCCCACGGTGGCGGTGGGGATACCGGGCGGCATCTGCACGATGGAGAGCAGGGCATCGAGGCCGTCGAGCATGCCCTTGATGGGCACGCCGATGACGGGCAGTGTGGTGCTGGCGGCGATGACGCCGGGCAGTGCGGCTGCCATGCCTGCGCCTGCTATGATGACACGCACGCCGCGCTCTCGGGCGGTGCGGGCAAAGGTCTCTACGGCCTCTGGCGTGCGGTGGGCCGAGAGGGCGGTGACTTCAAAGGGGATGGCGAGGGCGTCGAGCTGCTTGCACGCCTTCTCCATGACGGGCAGGTCGCTGGTGCTGCCCATGATGATGCTAACGAGGGGAGTCATAGGGGTTATGATTATTATAGGTTGAATAGATTAGCCTCAATTGACGATGACGGCTGTCCAGCCGCAGATGAGTCCCACCACGACGCCGAGCCATATCTCGTGGAGCGTGTGTTGGCGGAGTATCATGCGCGAGGTGCACACTGCGCCTGCCATGAGCACGGTGAGGCAGAGCCAGCCCGTGGGGTCGAAGTTGAAGATCATGGAGAAGGCCAGCAGCGCACCGATGACGCCACCTGCGGCAGCGGCGTGGGTCGATATCTTCATCCACGCATTGATGGCGGCGCATACAATCTGTATGGCCAGTGCGCCGATGATGATGCTGCGCGTAAACTGCGGCATGTGGTAGTGGTCGAGCAGCAGCAGCAGGAGGCTGTAGTGCAGGATGCAGATGAAGTAGGGCACGACGCGGCGGTGGCGTGCCGAGAGTTGGTGGCGCGTCCAGCCGTTGCTGCGGCGGTAGAGCTTGATGCCCAGTCGCGGCAGCAGCACCGTGAAGAGATAGACGATGACGGTGATGAGCGCCTTGGCTTGCCACGGGAAGGTGTTGAGGTAAGAGAAGGCAAAGACGGCGAGAAACGCGAATACTGGCAGGTAAAACGGCGAATACAGCAGGCTGATGACCTGCGCCGTGAGGACGATATATTTGTTGTTCATAGACGTGGTAGGGGGCTACTGATGGCTGCGGAGGGTGGAGGGCGGTATGCCGAGCAGTCCGCGATATTTGGCCACGGTGCGTCGCGAGAGCGTGTAGCCTTGGGCTTTGAGGGCAGCGGCGAGCGCGTCGTCGTTCATGGGGTGGTGCGGGTCTTCGGTGGCGACGAGGGCCTTCAACGCTGCCTTGGCCTTGCGGGCGGCTACGGTGGTGCCGTCGGCGGCCGTGAAACTGCTCTCGAAGAAGCGGCGCAGCGGATAGATGCCGTAGGGGGTCTGCACATACTTTGTGCCCACGGCGCGGGAGACGGTGCTGACATCGACCTCTGCCGTCTCTGCCACTTCGCGCAGCGTCAGCGGCTGTATCATCTCGTCGTTGTCGTCCGAGAGGAAGAAGTCGCGCTGGCGGCGTACGATGGCGGTCATGATGCGCTGCAAGGTGCTCTGGCGGCGGCGCAGTCCCTCGATGAAGGTCTGCGCGGATAGCACCTTGTCGCGGGCTATGGTGTAGGCATCGCGGGCGGCCTTGTCGCCGCGTGGCTCCTGCGCCACGAGGTCGGTGTAGGCGGTGCTGAGGCGTATGGCGGGTATGGCGCGGGTGTTTTGCTGTATGTCGATGCGCCCGTCCTCTGCGCTGAGGGTGAAGTCGGGGACGAGGGTCTGCACAGGGCCGCTGCCGCCGAGCCCATTGGCGGGGCGTGGGTTGAGGCGGCGGATGATGGCCGTGGCGCGGGCGAAAGCGTCGGCGTCGATGGCCATGAGCGTGGCGATGGCGTCCCACTGCTGGTGGAGAAAGGCGTCGTAGTGGTCGGCTATGATGCGTCGTGCCGTGGCCACTTCGGGGCTGGGCGGCAGGCTGTCGAGTTGTACGAGCAGGCAGTCTCTCACACCGCGTGTGCCAAGTCCTATGGGGTCGAAGTGGTGGAGCAGGCCGAGCAGCCGTTCCACGGTGGCCTCGTCGGTGTCGATATACTCCGAGAAGGCGAGTTCATCGACGATGGTCGCGGTGTCGCGGTCGATGAAGCCGTGTGCGTCGAGAGAGCCTATGAGGTAGCGCATGACGGCTTCTTCTCTGGGCGAGAGCCCGAGTTCGGCCACCTGTGCGTAGATGCCGTCGAGCATGGACTCCGTGGCCACTATCTGGCGCTGGCGGCGGTCTTCGTCGTCGCGGCGGCGTTGGAGTATGTCTTCGGGTATGTCGTCTTCCACGCGGTAGTCGTCGAGCGCATCGGCATCGGGTGTCGTGGGCTCGGCGAAGGCCTCGTCGGCCTCGCTGTCGGCTTCGAGAGCGGGATTGTCGAGGAGTTCTCGCTCCACGCGCTGGGCAAGGTCGGTGATGGGCATTTCCAGCAGCGAAGAGAGCAGCACCTGCATGGCGCGCGCCGTCTGCACCTGCCGCTGTGTCTGCTGTTGTTCGAGGGTTTGTTTCATGGCGTTTGTCGTTAGTGCGCTTGCAGCCAGTTGTCTCCCTCGCCACAGTCGGCTACGAGCGGCACCTGCATGGTGTAGGCGGCCTCCATTTCCTCGGTGACGAGGCGGCGTAGGGTAGGGAGTTCGGCTGGCGGTACGGAGAAGTTGAGTTCGTCGTGCACTTGCAGTATCATGCGTGCCTTCAAGCCTTCCCTACGCAGGCGCTGGTCGATGCGCACCATGGCTATCTTGATGATGTCGGCCGCCGTACCTTGTATGGGTGCATTGACGGCGTTGCGTTCGGCATAGCCCCTGACGGTGGCGTTATGGGAGGTGATGTCGGGCAGATAGCGTCGTCGGCCAAAGGCGGTGGTGATGTAGCCCCTTTCGCGTGCTTCGGCTATGCGCTCTGCCATGTAGGCTTTGACGCGCGGATAGGTCTCGAAGTAGTTGTCGATGAGCGCCTTGGCTTCGCTGCGGCTCACCTCCATACGCTCTGCCAAGCCAAAGGCAGAGATGCCGTAGATGATGCCGAAGTTGGCGGTCTTGGCCTTGCGTCGTTCGTCGCGTGTCACCTCCGAGAGGGGTTTACGGAAGACGCGGGCGGCGGTGGCGGCATGGATGTCGCGGCCGTCGAGGAAGTCGCGTTGCAGGGCGTCGTCGCCCGAGAGATGGGCCATGATACGCAACTCTATCTGCGAGTAGTCGGCGGAGAAGAACACCTCGCCTGCCTCGGGCACGAAGGCCTTGCGTATCTCGCGGCCGTCTTCGCCACGCACGGGGATGTTTTGCAGGTTGGGCCCCGACGACGAGAGCCGTCCTGTGGCGGTCACGGCCTGGTTGAAGGAGGTGTGGATATGCCCCGTGGCGGGGTTGATGAGGCGTGGCAGGGCTTCGACATAGGTGTTAAGCAACTTCTTCAACGCCCTGTGCTGCAATATCTTACCTACGATGGGATGTTTGTGGCGCAGGCTTTCGAGCACTTCTTCCGAGGTGCTGTACTGTCCCGTCTTGGTCTTGCGCGGCTTGTGGGACTTGTGGCCTATCTGCATCTCCTCGAAGAGCACCACGCCCACCTGTCGCGGCGAGGTGAGCAGGAACTCGTGGCCTGCGTCGGCGTAGATGGCCTCTTCGAGACTTCGCAGGCGTGAGAGCAGGTCGTCGCCCGTGGCGCGCAGCGCGTCGGTGTCGAGGCGCACGCCGCTCATCTCCATGCGGGCGAGCACTGGCATGAGCGGCATCTCGATGTCGCGGAAGACGCTCACGACACCAGCCTCCTGCATCTCGCTCTCGAGCCGTGGCATGAGGGCGAGGGCGACATCGGCATCTTCTGCGGCGTAGTCGCAGATGTCGGCGGGGTTGAGGTCGCCCATGTTCTTCTGTCTGCGTCCGCTCTCGCCGATGAGGCTCTCGATGCGGATGGTGGCGTAGCCCAGATAGACTTCGGCAAGATGGTCGAGGCCGTGACGCTGCTCGGGCTGCACGACGTAGTGAGCCAGCATGGTGTCAAACATCGGGGCTGCCATCTCCACGCCGTAGCGCGCCATCATCGTGAAGTCGTATTTCAGGTTTTGTCCCACCTTCAGGTGACGCGGACTCTCGAGCACGGGGCGGAAGATGGCGACCATGCGGCGCGCTGCTGCCTCCTCTCGGGGCATGGCGACATACCAGGCGCGGTGACCCTCCACAGCGAAGCTCATGCCCACCAATCGTGCACTGATAGCGTCGGTCGAAGTGGTCTCGGTGTCAAATGCGAAGGTCTGGGTTGTCAAAATTATTTCGCACAGCGCACGCGCATCGTCCTCTGTCTCAACGAGTTGATAGTCGTGCGGCGTGTCTGCTAACGCTTTGAGAGTGCGTTCTTTTTGCGCTTCCGTACTCTCGGCCGCAAAGAAGCCAAAGAAATCGGCCTTCGCAGCGTCCTGTTTTTCCGCCTTCGGCTTCGCCTCGTCGAGAAAGCGCGTGACGAAGGAGCGAAACTCCAGCCGCTCGAAAATCGTGCGCAGCGCAGCCTTGTCGGCCTCGCGCCGTCGCAGCGCATCGAGATCGAGGTTCAGGGGGACATCGGTGCGGATGGTGACCAGATGGGTGGAGAGGCGGATGAGGTCGGCGTTTTGCTCCACCTTGGTGCGCAGTGCGCCTGTGAGGTCGGCGGTGTGGGCGAGCAGACCTTCCACCGAGCCGAAGTCGGCGATGAGGCGTTCGGCCGTCTTGGGGCCTACGCCCGGACAGCCGGGTATGTTGTCGGCGGTGTCGCCCATGAGGCCGAGCAAGTCGATGACGCGGGTAGGGCAGGGGACATGATACTTCTCACACACCTCTTTCACGCCGAGTCGCTCCATGTCTTTCGCGCCGTGGCCGGGTCGGCACATCGTCACGCCTGCTCTTACGAGTTGGGCGTAGTCTTTGTCGGGCGTGATCATCTCCACCTCTATGCCCCTGTCGGCGGCTTGCCATGCCAGTGTGCCGATGACGTCGTCGGCCTCGAAGTCATCGACGGTGATGACCGCTATATTATAGGCGCGCGCGATGTCCTTAATCAGTGGCACTGCCCAGCGTATGGGCTCTGGCGTCTCTTCGCGCTGTGCTTTGTAGGCAGGGTATTCGCGGTGGCGGAAGGTGCCGCCGGGTGGGTCGAAGACGATGGCGATGTAGTCGGGCTTGGCGGTGCGCAGCAGGTCTTCGAGCGTAGAGACGAAGCCGAAGACGGCGCTGGTGTTTTCACCTCGGCTGTTGATGCGCGGACTGCGGATGAGGCCGTAGTAGGCGCGGTAGATGAGGGCGTAAGCGTCGAGAAGCAGTAATTTTTCCATAGTCATGGCCTTTTGCGGTACAAAAGTAGCAAAAAAAACGCTGAGACTCGCAGTTTTTTCGTACTTTTGTACGCAATTTACTGAAATATGCCCACCTTACAAGCCATCCGACAATCCGTAGAAGCAGAACTCGCCGCCTACCAGCGGTGTTTTGAGGACGTACTCACCCACGAGGAAGCCTTTATGAATCAGCCACTTGCCTACATACGCTCGCGCAGGGGCAAGATGATGCGTCCGCTGCTCACGCTGCTCGTGGCCAAAGCCTGCGGCCCTGTCGGTGAGAGTGCCATCCGCAGTGCTGTCACGCTCGAGCTGCTCCATACGGCCTCGCTCGTCCACGATGATGTCGTCGATGACAGCGCGGAGCGTCGCGGACAGGCCGCCGTCCATACGGTCTATGACAACAAGGTGGCCGTCCTGCTTGGCGACTACCTCCTCGCAGCCTCGCTCCACCAGGCCGCCTTGACGGGGCATCAGCGCGTGGTGGAGCATATCGCCTTGCTCGGGCGCACGCTGGCCGAGGGCGAGATATTTCAACTTGCCGCCGTCGATAGCAACGCCATCAGCGAGGACAACTACTACCGCATTATCCGCTCCAAGACCGCTGCCCTTTTCTCCACCTGCGCCGTCCTCGGTGCCATCGCCTCGGGCGCGTCGCCAGAGTTTGAGCAGTGCGTGAGAAAGTTCGGTGAAATCGTCGGAATTTGCTTCCAGATCCGCGATGACATCTTCGATTATTACGACGATGCTGCCATCGGCAAGCCGCGTGCGCTCGACATGAAAGAGGGCAAACTCACGCTGCCCGCCATCTATGCCGTCACGCGTCACGGCACGCCCGAAATCCTCGCGCTCGCGCAGCGTGTCAAGGCTCTGACGGCTTCTGAGGCCGACATCGCTACGCTCATCGCCTTTGCCAAGGAGCAGGGCGGCATAGACTATGCGCGCGCCGAGATGCAGCGTTTGCAGGCCGAGGCCGAAGCGTGTCTTACGGGCATTGCCGACCCCGTCGTGCGTCAAGCACTCACCGACTATTTGGCTTTCGTGGTGGAGCGCAGCGTGTAGCGTTTCAGCGGACAGTATTTGCGCAGTTTGTGCGCCCTCTCTGCCCACGTCGTTGTCACGGTTTGCACAGACAAAAATCCCCATTTCATCGGAGAATTTCACGCATCACAGCCTGCCCATACAGCAGCACCCCTTACCAGCCTTTGCGGCCGCGTAAGGGGTGCTGCTGTATGTGGTGTGCCTAAAATTCGTCGCCGCTGACGGCTTTTGCCAGCAGACTTGCCAACCGAGAAGTGCCGATGCGGAAGAGGCCGTCCTTGATGAAGTCTTCGCCCAACACCTCGGCCACGATGGTGTAGAAATCCACGGCTTCATCGACAGTTTTGATGCCGCCAGCGGCCTTGAAACCTACGCGGCGGCCTGTCTCTGCCTCGTACTCCTTGATGGCCGTACACATCACCAGAGCGGCCTCTGGCGTGGCTGCCACAGCCACCTTGCCGGTGCTTGTCTTGATGAAGTCCGCGCCTGCATACATGGCCAGCAGGGCAGCGCGTTTGATGTGCTCGGCTGTGCGCAGTTCGCCCGTTTCGAGGATGACTTTGAGGGCGCGGTCGCCGCAGGTGTCCTTCATCTCGGCTATCTCGTCAGCGCAAGTCTCGTAGTCGCCCGCGAGAAACTGGCCTACGCTCAACACCATGTCTATCTCCTCTGCGCCGTCGCGCAAGGCGAGTGCCGTCTCTGCCACTTTCACCTCTGGGAAGGTCTGCGAGGCGGGGAAGCCACCGCTGACGCAGGCCACCTTGACGCCCTCTGCTTCGAGGCTCTGGCTCACCACTTCGGCGAAGCGCGGATAGACGCAGATGGTGGCGAAATGGGGCAGGGTGGGGTGGAGGTCGGTCCAGCGGTTGAGACGCTCTGTCATCCGCAGCACGCTCTCGTAGGAGTCCGTCACGGTCAGCGTGGTGAGTTCTATGGTCGAGAGCAGACGCTCTTTGACCTCTGGCGTGTCATATTTTGCCCTGTTCTGGGCGATGATGTCCTGCGCCATAGCGTGCACTTTCTCGTCGCTCAGGCGGGTCTCGTACTTCGCAAATGCTTGCTCGTATTTGCTCATAGGGCGCTGCTCATCGTGGTCGTGATGGCAGCAGCAGTCGTGATGTTGATGTTCAGACATATTGGCTAATCTTTTGGTTTGCTGTGGGTTAGGGTGTCGGTGTCGAGGCAGATGGTGACCGGTCCGTCGTTAAGGAGCGACACCTGCATGTCTGCGCCGAAAGTCCCCGTCGGCACTGGCCTTTGCAAGGCCTCGGAGAGCCGCTGGCAGAAGTACTCGTAGAGCGGTATGGCCACCTCTGGGCGTGCTGCGCCGATGTAGGACGGGCGGTTGCCCTTGCGGCAGTCGGCCAGCAGCGTAAACTGGCTCACGACGAGGCAGTCGCCGCCGGTATCGATCACGCTGCGGTTCATCACGCCTGCGTCGTCGTCGAAGATGCGCATCGCGCTGATCTTCCTGACCAGCGTGTCGGCTTCTGCCGCTGTGTCGGTAGGGGCTATGCCCAGGAGGATGAGCAGGCCGTGGCCTATGCGGCTCTTCTCTCTGGCGTCGATGCTGACGATGGCGTGCTTCACGCGTTGTATGACGGTACGCATGGGGTAGGGGAGTTAGGGGTTTTGCGTGGCGAAGTTACACATTTATTTCCACATTAAGGGTGCAAGGCGGCGTATATCTTTGCGCCACGCCGCTGGCCGAGTACGCCTTGCAGGTCTTCCTCCGTGGCAGCTTTGATGCGCTTGACACTGCCAAACGTCTTGATTAACAGTGCTTTACCTTTATCGCCGAGGCCGCTGATGCCGTCCAGTGCCGAGGCAGTCTGGCGTTTGCTGCGCTTGTCGCGGTGGAAGGTGATGGCGAAGCGGTGCACCTCGTCCTGCATCTGCGTCAGCATCCGAAACAAGGGACTGTCGAGGCCTACGGCGACGCTCGTCGGTGGGTCGCCGAAGAGCATCTCTCGCGTGCGGTGACGGCCGTCTTTGGCCAGGCCCGCTACGGGGATGTCGTGGCCAAGTTCGCCTTCCACGACACTGCGTATCACGCCCATCTGACCTACGCCGCCGTCGGCGATGATGAGGTCGGGCAGCGACTGCCCTTCGGCCGTGAGCCGCGTGTAGCGACGCCTGACGACTTCTGCCATCGAGGCGTAGTCGTCGGGGCCTACCACCGTCTTTATCAAGTACTTACGGTAGAGCGATTTGGCCGGTTTGAGGCGCTCGAAGACCACGCAGGCCGCCACAGCGTCTTCGCCCTGCATGTTGCTGTTGTCGAAGAGCTCGATGCGTAGCGGCAGGTGGGCGAGGCCGAGCGAAGTCTGTATCTCCTTCATCAGCCGCACCTGCTTCTGCTCGGGATTGAGTTTCTCGGCCTGCTTGATGCGGTCCCACTTATACTGCTTCACGTTGTGCGCCGAGAGTTCGAGGAGTTTGCGCTTCTCGCCTTTCTGCGGCACCGTCTGCTGGGCGTAGCCTTCGGGCAGATCGACGGGGAAAGGCACGACGATTTCCTTGCTGTCGGAGGCGTAGCGCTGACGCATCTCCACGATGCCCAGCGCGAGGAGTTCGGCGTCGCTCTCGCCCAGACGCTTGCGAAACTCAAAGGTAAAGGCTTGACACACAGTGCCATCCACGACGTGCATGTAGTTGATATACGCCACCTTCTCGTCCGACTCTATGTGGAATACATCGACATTGTGCTCCACCTGCGACACGACTTCCGACCTCGCGCGATAGCCTGCTATGAGGGTAAGTCGGCGTTTGAGTTCGCCGGCTTTCTCGTAGTCGAAGGCCGCTGCTGCTGCCGCCATCTCTGCTGTCAGCCGCTGCTGCAACTCGCGTGTCTTGCCGCTGAGGATTTCCTTGCAGGCTTCTATGCCGCGCATGTAGTCTTCGTGCGACTGACGGCCTGCGCAGGGCGCGCCGCACTTGTGGATGTGGTAGTCCAGACACGGCTTGTACTTGCCTGCCTTCACGCCCTCTGCGCTCATTATCTGGCGGCATGGCCGTGGGTGGTAGAGCCGCTGGCAGAGGTCGAGCAGCGCGTGCATCGTCGGCACATGGGAGTAAGGCCCGAAGTAGTGTGCGCCACGCAGATTGCGCTGGCGGGTCTTCACCAGCCGTGGCAGATACTCCTTGGTGATGGCGAGGCTGGGGTAGGTCTTGTCGTCTTTGAGCAGCACGTTGTAGCGCGGCTTGTAGCGCTTGATGAGGGCGTTTTCGAGCAGCAGCGCGTCTTCTTCGGTCGTGACGACGATGTAGCGTATGTCGCGTATCTTGCCGACCAGCACCCTTGTCTTGGCCGACTGCTGCTCACGCACGAAGTACGACGACACGCGGCGTTTCAGGTTCTTTGCCTTGCCGACGTAGATGACCGTGCCCGTGTCGTCCAGATACTGATAGCAGCCCGGACTCTCGGGTAGGCCGTGTACGATGTCGCGGAGAGTGTCTGTCATGTGTGCGTGTGATGTTATGAAGTGACGCGCGTATGCTTATATATGTGGCGCATCTGCCCTTGTCGTTTGAAGCATCTGCCCTTGTCGTTTGCTGCGCTTGCCCTTATTGTCTTGCGCGCTTGCCCTTGTCGTGGGGCGCGATGAAGACAGCCGTGGCCACGCCTCGGTGTCTATTCGGTCAGCGTCAGCAGTGCTGTCATGCGCTCTTCGCCGATGAAGTGGGCGAGGTAGTCGTGCCCTTTGAGGCCTTCCATGCGAAGTTCGATGAGGAAATTGACGTAGATGTCTTTCGGCTCAAAGAGGCGGACGAGGTCGTAAGCGGCGCGCATAGAGCCGCCTGTGGCGAGCAGATCGTCGTGGATGAGCACTACATCGTCGGGCGTGATGGCGTCGTCGTGTATCTCTATGGTGTCGGTGCCGTACTCCTTGCCGTAGGCCATCTTGTGGGTGGCAGCGGGCAGTTTGCCGGGTTTGCGACACATCACGAAGCCTGCACCAAGGCGCAGTGCCAGTGCTGCGCCTACTACGAAGCCGCGACTCTCTATGCCGACCACCTTGGTGATGCCTTTGTCTTTGTAGATGTCGTAGAGTGCATTGACGAGTTCGGTCAGACATTCGGCGTTCTTAAACCATGTGCTCACGTCCTTAAACTGGATGCCTTTGAGCGGGAAGTCGGGTACGTTGCGCAGGTGGCGCAACAGGAGTTCTTTGTTCATTGATATTGGGTGTTATAGGGTTTGCTTGTCGCTTTACGCGGGACAGATTGTTTCACGTGGAACATCGCCACTTTGCTTGTTTTTCAAGGCGTTACGCCTGTCATTATCGTCCCAAGAGTACCATAAGCACGGCAATATCGCTGGGGCTGACGCCCGGGATACGCGAAGCCTCGGCGAGGGTGTCGGGATCGATGGCGGCGAGTTTCTGGCGCGCCTCTGTGGAGAGCGATTGCACTGCGGCGTAGTCGATGTGACCGCGCAGGGGAATGGCTTCGAGTCGCACCATCTTCTCGGCCAAAGCGCGTTCGCGAGCGATATATCCGTGGTACTTGATTTCTATTTCAGCGGCTTCGATGACCTCGGCGTCAGTCTCGGTGAAACCGCACTTTCTTGCCAGCACATCGAGCGAAACAGTCGGTCGCGCCGTGAGTTCGTCGATGCGTGTGCTGCCGCTGATTTCGGCACTTCCTATTTCGCGTAAGTAATCGTTGATTTCCTGCGGTTTCATCGACGTATTATGCGCAAAGGTCATGAGCGCATCTATGCGCTGTTTCTTCGATGAATAGGCGGCGATGCGTTCCTCAGACGCCAAGCCGAGGCGAATGGCGTGGGGCGTAAGGCGGCGGTCGGCATTGTCCTGACGCAGCAGGATGCGATACTCGGCGCGGGAAGTGAACATGCGGTAGGGCTCATCTACGCCCTTGGTGACGAGATCGTCGATAAGCACGCCGATGTAGGCCTCGTCGCGGTGCAAGACGAAGGGGGCTTCGCCGCGGCATTTGAGCGCAGCGTTGATGCCCGCCATCAGGCCTTGCCCGGCGGCTTCCTCATAGCCCGTAGTGCCATTGACCTGTCCCGCGAGGAAGAGGCCCTCCACGGCCTTCGTCTCGAGGCTGTGGCGCAGGGCAGTGGGCTGGAAGAAGTCGTACTCTATGGCGTAGCCCGGGCGGTAGATACGCACATCGCGGAAACAGGGTATCTGGCGCAGGGCAGCGAGTTGCACCTCCATGGGCAGCGACGACGAGAAGCCATTGAGGTACATCTCGCAGGTGTCGCGTCCCTCGGGCTCGAGGTAGAGCATGTGGGCTTCGCGCTCGGCGAAGGTCACTATCTTGGTCTCTATGCTGGGGCAATAGCGCGGGCCGATGGACTGTATCTGCCCATTGTAGAGCGGCGAGCGGTCGAGGGCAGCGCGCAGTGTGGCATGCACCTCGGGGTTGGTGTAGCACGTCCAGCAGGGTAGGGCGCTGCGCTCACGCTGCGCTGTGACGAAGGAGAAGCGGTGGTAGTCGTGTTCGCCGTCTTGCCGCACCATGTCCTCGAAGTGGACGGAGCGGGCGTCGATGCGCACGGGCGTCCCTGTCTTCATGCGCTCGGCGGGGATGCCGAGTCGCTCTATGGCAGCGGTGAGATGGCGTGCCGCAGGTTCGGCGCAGCGTCCGCCCTCCACCCTGTGGCTGCCGATGTGCATCAGGCCGCGCAGGAAGGTGCCGGCGGTGATGACGACGCAGCGTGCGCTGAACGTTGCGCCCCACACGGTGCGTAGCCCCACCACCTTACCATCTCGGGTCAGCAGGTCGGTGACTTCGTCTTGCCACAGCGTGAGTCCCGGCGTATGCTCGAGGCGTCGCCGCCACTCACAGATGTATTGGGCGCGGTCGCACTGGGCGCGAGGGCTCCACATGGCAGGGCCCTTGGAGCGATTGAGCATACGAAACTGGATGGCCGTGGCGTCGGTGACCTCGCCCATCTGACCGCCGAGAGCGTCTATCTCCCTGACTATCTGTCCTTTGGCTATGCCGCCGACGGCTGGGTTGCACGACATTTGCGCTATCTTGTTCATGTCGAGCGTGATGAGGCATGTGCGCATCCCCATCTTGGCGGCAGCGCACGCGGCCTCACAGCCTGCGTGTCCTGCGCCGACCACGATGACGTCGTAAGTGAATTGAGCATCCATAATTGCCCGCAAAGGTAGCACTTTTTTTTCATCCTGCAAAAAAAGGGGGCGCACGCCTTGGCTGGAAATAGAGAAAGTCGTAACTTTGCCGCCGGAAAGCAAAGTGCTTTCTTAAGGGGTGCTTGTCCGTGTTGGGCAGGCTGAGATTATACCCAAGGACCTGATCCAGATAATGCTGGCGTAGGCACTATGAGCAACAACTCTCTCCCCCTTACTTTATGGTACGCTATAAAATAAGGTAGTATGAACATTTATGGCAAACCGCTGCTGCGCTGCTGCGTGGCGGCAAGCCTGTGGAGCGCCGCGGTGGCGACGCAGGCACAAGAGGCAGCGACTGACTCGCTGCAAGTAGCAGATTTACAAGAGGTTGTGGTGCGCGGCGTAAAGGCACGCGCCAATGCGCCTTTCGCTGTGAGCGAAATCCGCGAAGCCGCGCTCGCCGACTTTGGGCGAAGTGGTGTAGAACTCCCGTTTCTCCTTGCTCAGACGCCTGGCATCGTGGCGTGGAGCGAAGGCGGACTCGGCGTGGGGACGACGGCGATGCGCCTGCGTGGTGCCGACGACTCGCGCATCAATGTGACGCTCGATGGTGTCGGGCTCAACGCGCCGGAGGATGCGTGCGTCTTCTGGGCCAATATGAACGCCTATGCTTCGCTCCTTGGCGGTGTGCAGATACAGCGCGGCGTGGGGACGAGCACCAACGGCGACGGCGCGTTTGGCGGCTGCATCGCGCTGACGAGTCGCGCTGCGGCGACGAAGCCTTGGGCAGAGGTGCGCGGCAGCGTGGGCAGTTACGGCACATGGCACGGCGGCGCGCAGTTTTCCACTGGCCTTATGGGGCAGCATCTCATCCTCGAAGGCGCGTTTGGCCACAGTGCCACCGACGGCTTCATCCACGGCACGGGAGGCCACTCGGGCTCGTATATGGCCGCGCTGACGTGGCGTGAGCCGACGTGGCAACTGACCTATCGCAACCTCGGCAACTACGAGCATACGGGGCTGGCGTGGAACGGCGTGTCGGTGGCTTCCGCCGATGGCTCTCCCCTTTCCTATGCCGACCTTTGGCGCGCTGGGCTGGGGCGCTACAACGACCTCTATGAGCGGCTCGAGGCTGACGGCACGACGATGACGCGCTACACGCTCGCCGACGGCACGCTGTGGCGCGGCGCTACCGACAACTTCCACCAGAACCACAACTTCCTCGCCTTCTTGTGGCAACCCTCGGCGCACTGGTCGGCCAGCGCGACGCTGCACTACACCTACGGCTACGGCTACTATGAGGAACTCAAGCCCGACTGCAAGGTCAGCAAGTTTGGCCTCGTCTTGCAGCCTTCGAGGACTGACCTCATCCGCCAGAAGGGCGTGGAGCAGCAGGTGGGCGGCCTCGTGGCGCACGCTGACTACACCTCTACGCCGCTCGATGCCGTCTTTGGCATGGCCTTGCAGACCTTCTCTGGCGACCACTTCGGCTATCTCACCTATGCTGCCGACGAAGGGATACGCCACACCTTGCTCGCCGACGGCCGCTACACCTACTACCGCTCCGATGCCACCAAGACCGACGGCAACGTCTATGGCAAGCTGACGTGGAAACTCACGCCCACGTTTGACCTCTTCGCCGACCTGCAATACCGCTACGTCCACTATGTCATCGCGGGCTGCAACGACAAGTTCCTGCCCACCGAGGACGGCGGCTATACGCCCCAGCGACTCGACGTGGACCAGACCTTCCACTTCTTCAATCCCAAGGGCGGCCTCGCCTACCACAACGGACCGCACCACGCCTATGCCTCTGTGGCCGTGAGCCACCGCGAACCCAAGCGCGACAACTACACCGACAACGGTGCCTATCCTGCACCGCGCCCTGAACGCCTCACCGACTACGAGGTGGGCTACGACTACCGCACCGCACGCCTGGCACTCGGCATAGGGGCTTACTACATGCACTACACCGACCAGTTCGTGCAGACGGGAGCCGTGAGCGACATCGGCGAACCCCTCACCACCAATATCCCCGCCTCCTACCGCCTCGGCCTCGAAGTCACAGCGCGCTATGAGGTGCTGCCTACGCTCACGCTCGCAGCCAATGCCGCCATCTCCCGCAGCCGCCTCACCGACTTCGACGAGGTGGTGGAGGACTACACACAGGGACTGCGCACCGTCCACTACGACCACGCCACGCTCGCTTTCTCGCCCGCTGTGCTGCTGGGCGGCTTCGCCACTTGGCACAAAGGCGGCTGGCAGGCCACTTGGCACACCGCCTATGTCTCGCGCCAATATCTCGACAATACCGCTACGCGCGAGCGTTCACTCCCCGCTTACAGCCAGAGCGATGCCACGCTCGACTACACCTTCAGCCTCCGCCGCTGTCCTGCGCTGCGGGCCATCACGCTGGGCGTGCAGGTGAGCAACATCTTCGATGCCCATTACGCTGCCAGCGGCTGGACATACAGCGCTACCGACGAGAGCAACGGCTACGACCTGTCCCACCGCATCTCCTCGGTGGGCTATATGCCGATGGCCGGCCGTCGCTTCATGGCGAGCCTGCGCTTGCGTTTCTAAATTTATAGCACCTGCACATTATGCCTTTCGCTCTTGACCCGCTCGACCTGCTCGGCACTGTCCTCGGCCTCGCCTACCTCTATCTCGAAATCAAGGAGAACGCGTGGATGTGGGTGGTGGGCAGCGTGATGCCGATGATCTACATCGTGGTGCTCTATCGCGCTGGCATCTATGCCGACTGCGCCATGGAGGTCTATTACTTCTTCGCTGGCCTCTACGGCCTCGCCTGCTGGCTACGCGGCCGTCGCAGCGCATCGTCCGCGCCGCTGCACATACAGCCTACGCCGCGCCCCCTGCTGTGGCGGCTTGCTCTGCTCGCTGTGGTGCTCTGGGGTGGCCTCTATGCCTTCCTTGCGTACTGCACCGACAGCCGTGTGCCGCTGGTGGATGCGCTGACCACTGCGCTCTCTGTCATTGGCCTGTGGATGCTCTCGCGCAAGTATCTGGAGCAGTGGCTGGTGTGGCTGGTGGTCGATGGGTGCAGCGTCGGCCTCTACCTCTACAAGGGGCTCTACGGCCGCAGCCTCCTCTATGCCGTCTATACCGCCATGGCCATCTATGGCTTCGTGGCGTGGCGCCGCAGGATGGCGCGCGCATAATATGCAGCATACAAACGTATCTGGGCAGACGTGCGAAACCGTCTGCCCAGATAGTTTTTTGCGTCTGCCCAAATAGTTTTTCCTCTTTCCGCAGACTTATATTTTCGCGTGGTCAAGCCACTGGTGGTAGGCCGATAATTGTGCTTCGGTAAGTAGGCTTTTGAGATGGGAGATAATGGCCGCGGCGTTGTCGTGGGGGGCTAATTCCTTGCAAATAAGAGCACTGGTGTCGTAATGATGCGCCGCAATCCACGGGTTGTCCGACAAGAGATGCTGCCGCGCCTCTTGGGGCGTGTCGCCGAAGGCTCTGCCTATCAACTGACCATTGGCTACGTCATGGCCTTTGGGGTCTTGCGTATATCCTTCCGTGGTGTAGAAGATGTATTCGTTCATGCTTTGCGTTGTTATAGTGTCCTTTCTACTTTTTGATACAAACCTCGTCCCTTAAATTCGAGAACGCCTTTGTCGCGAAGGTCTTGTAATTGCTGCCTTATCTTGTCGTGAATGTGGTGGTTGTTGGGATGTTTCAGCGATAGTTCGGTGGCGAAAGCGTAGATTTGACGGAGTGTGAAGCACTTGTCGAGGCGTTCCACACATTGGAGGACATCCATCAACCACCCACGGCCTTCGAGCGTCTTGGCTTGCAGCGCATAGACGCGGTTGTATTCGCGTACCACATCCTCTGTGCGGCGCACTTGCCCATGGTGTATGATAGGTATCTTTGCCGTGTCGGGGATGTCGCCAAGGAGGATGTTGCAACCCACCCAGCCTGCCCGCCTCGCTGTCGGTGGCAGCGGTTTGCGCTTGTCGATTACCTTGGGCGTGAAAAAGCATTTGGGGACGATAATGAGATTGTTCACCTCATATCTGTCGTAGTGCATGAAGAAGAAACTGGGATTGTCCAGCGAACTGATGCGATGTATCATCGTGTCGTAAACGCCGTCGGCCACACTTTGCGAGAAAACATCGCTGACGGAGTGCTTGCTTTTCAGTTCATACTGCGATTGGCAATGCTGACACACATAGTCTTTCACGGGCGCATTGGCCTCTGCTCTTTGGAGTACGCTTTCACCACAGACAGGACAATACATATTATGGGATAGCCAATCCTCGGTGAGTACTCGCGCTATTTGGCTACCGCTCTTATAGCCTGCGGCTAATGATGTGTTGAATCTTAAATCCATATAATTGCTTTCCACGGCTTCAAATACCAGAATAAAGGCAGGTGCTATGAGCCTATCATCGCACCTGCCTTAACGGTTATTCAAACAAGTCTTCGCCGCCGTTATGCTCTGGCGGCGTGGCGTGTTGCGGTTGTCGCTGCTGCGGATGTTGCTGCGCTGGCGTGGTGGGCTCTGCGCTCTCGTCGCCGCCCATGAGGTTTTCTATCTCCTCGGGAGCAACGGCGGTGCTGTCGCTGTATGTGGTGTCGCGCGATACTTCGGTGTAACTGCCCTCATAGGACGACGGATCTACGCCTTCGGGCTTGCGATAGGTGCCGAGGTAGCGGCTACGCAGACTGCTGTCTTGCAGCACACGCTGCATGAATGCGCCCACGATGGGCAGTGCCGTGCGCGAACCCTGCCCAAGCGCACCGGTGCGGAAGTGGATTTGACGGTATTCGCCGCCGACCCATGCGCCGCCGACCAGACGCGGCAGTACGCCGACAAACCAAGCATCGGCATGGCTGTTGGACGTACCCGTCTTGCCGCCGTAGGCTATCTGCGGATACCACTGGCCGACATAGCCGCCAAAGGACATCGAGGTGCCGCCTGCGTCGCGGGCACTGGCTTCGAGTAGTTTCTGCATATAGAAGGCTTCCATCTCCGTTAGCACGCGGTTGCTCTCGCGCGGCGCCTCGTAGATGACCTTGCCGTCCATATCGACAATCTTGGTGATGACGGTAGGCTCAACGTGTACGCCGTAGTTGGCCACGGTGCAGTAGGCATTGACGAGTTCCATCAGATTGACATCACTCGAGCCGAGGGCGAGGGCAGGCGCATTCTCGAGTTCGGACTTGATGCCCATCTCATGCGCTGTCTCGATGACGCTGCTGATGCCGACTTCCTGCCCGAGTTTGACGGCGATGGTGTTGATGCTGCGGGCAAAGGCAGCGCGTAGCGGCATATCGGCTCCCGTGAAGCGGCCGTCGGCGTTGTGCGGCTGCCAAGTGGTCTCCTTACCGTGCTTGTCGAGCACCTTCATGCTGATATGCTCGTCGCGACGGCAGGTGGAGGGCAGCAGCCCCTGCTTCATCGCCGTGGCATAGACGAAGAGCTTGAAAGTAGAACCGGGCTGGTGGGCTGCGCTGGCGTTGTCGTACTTCCACGTGGCGAAATCGACGTCGCCCACGTATGCCTTCACGTCGCCTGTCTCTGGCTCCATAGCGATGAAGCCTGTGTGCATGTAGTGCAGCATATAGCGCAGCGAATCGACGCTGGACATCGTCGCGTAGTGGCCGCCGTCGTAGTCGAAGAGTTTGACGCGATGCGGCTCGTTGAGCATACTGCGCACCAGACTCGGCTGGTCGGGGTACTTGGCGGTGAGTATCTTGTAGGCTTCCGTCTGGCGGAGTTTCTCTTCTATGAAGCCGGGGATGGGCTTGCCGTCGTCGGTGATCCACGGGTCTTGCGAGCCCCAGTGCGACTTGAAGTTGCGCTGCACGCGCTCCATCTGCTCCTTCACTGCGGCCTCGGCATACTCCTGCATACGCGAATCGACGGTGGTGTATATCTTCAAGCCGTCGGTGTAGGGGTCGAGCAGTGGTTCGCCCTCGTCGTCGGTGATGTTTTCCTTGATGAACTTGGCCACATACTGACGGAAGTAGAGCGCACTGCCGTCGTAGGTCGTCTCCACGTTGTACTTCAAGTCGATGGGCAGGGCTTTGAGCGAGTCGCACTGTGCACGGGTGAGTTTGCCGTGGCTACACATGTTCTCCAGCACCACGTTGCGCCTTTCGAGCGACCGCTGCGGGTTGAGGCGCGGGTTGTAGGCCGAGGTGGCTTTGAGCAGACCTACCAGCACGGCACATTCCTCCACCTTGAGGTCGCGCGGCGCACAGGAGAAGTAGGTCTTGGCGGCCGTCTTGATGCCGTAGGCGTTGCTGCCGAAATCGACGGTGTTGCAGTACATTTGCAGGATCTCCTCCTTGGAGCAGAAGAGTTCCAATTCGCGGGCGATAATCATCTCCTTGGACTTCATGATGAGTATCTTCACGCCGGGGATGTAGCCCAGCAAGCCCGTGGAGTACTGCGTACGGACGCGGAACATGTTTTTCACCAGCTGCTGCGTGATGGTCGATGCGCCGCGGGCACGTCCCTGCGCAGCGTCTTTGGCTGCCGACACCATGCCGCGGTAATCGATGCCGTTGTGCTCATAGAAACGCTCGTCCTCGGTGCTGATGAGCGCGTCGATGAAGGCCGGCGCGATGTCCTTGTAATCTACGGGCTGGCGGTTCTCGCTGAAATATCTGCCCAGCACCTTGCCGTCGGCGGAGTATATCTCGCTGGCCGTGGCGTTGCGTGGGTGGATGATGCTGCTCAGCGAGGGCGATTTGCCGAAGAGCCACAGCAGATTGAACTGCACGGCAAAGATGTAGAAGAGGATGAAAGCGAAGAAGGTGCCGATGACGGCCAGTGTGCGTTTCCACCACGGCGTGCCGTGATAGAGGGCTTTGTACCAGCGCCAGAAGCGGCGCAGCGGGTCAGTTATCTTGGCCCATAGGGTGCTTAACTTACGCATAGAAGGTAGGGAAAAATGAGTAGTGTCAGACATTGAACGTTAGGGTGCGGCAGCCGCGCTCATCTACGCTGAGGCGGACATAGACGGTGTCCTCGGGCAGGATAGACGCTACGACCTCGGGCCACTCTATGAGGCAGAGGCCGGTGTAGAAGTAGTCCTCACACCCTATGTCGTAGGCTTCGGCGAGGCTACGCAGACGATAGCAGTCGAAGTGGAAGATGGGGCAGGGCAGGAGAGATGAGGTGTACTCATTGACGATGGCAAAGGTCGGCGAAGTGACGACTTCTGCCACGCCGAGCCTCTGGCAGAGGGCCTTGATGAAGGTCGTCTTGCCAGCCCCCATCTCGCCTTCAAAGGCAAAGACGCGGTGGCTGCCCATAGCGGCGGCAAAGTCGGCTGCGGCCTTGGGGAGTGCGTCGAGGGTAGGAAAAGCAATTTCCATCGGGACAGTCAAAATTTTGTGCAAAGGTACGCATTTTTTTTGGATGAGCGGAAAATAATGCGTATCTTTGCCGAGAAATTCATCTATACGCAATTAAAATCTCAATTATTTACGCTTATGAAACATTTTACCCTTAATGCGCTGCTGACGCTGGTGCTGGCCTTTGTGGCTACCAGCGTGCAAGCACAGTGGGCGGTGACGGATGTCGCCACTCTCCAGTCGGGCGATGTGGTGGTCATTGCTGACGCCTCTACTTCCACGGCTATGTCCAATAGTTCTTTCAACACCAAGGGTGGCCCCAACGCTATCGCCATCACCATCGCTGCCGACACGCTCAAAGCCGCGCCCGAGAGCAGTGTGAAGTGGACCGTCACCAAGAACGGTAGCAACTACACCTTCACCAAGTATGGCGAAGATACCTATCTCTACTGCATCAGTGACAACAACGGTCTGCGTGTAGGTACGGGCAACGACAACAAGGTCTTCTCGATGAAGGACGGCTTTCTCTACAACAACGGGCAAAAACGCTACGTCGGCGTATATACCAACACCAGCGTCAGTCCTGTCACTATCGACTGGCGCTCTTACACCTCCGTCAATAACAACATCAAGGCCACCAAGGTGACCTTCTTCCGTGAGCTGAAAGATGGCAGCAAGGCCGTGGCAGGCTTGGCCTTCTCCGAGGCTGCCGTGCGCGTTGTCTTTGGCCAGACGCTGACCGATGTGCCCGTGCTGCAACGCACCACCACGGCTGCCGTCACCTACGCTTCCTCCGACGAGGCTGTCGCTACCGTCGATGCTGCCACGGGTGAGGTGACCATCGTCGGCCCGGGTCGCACCACCATCACGGCTTCTGCTGCCGAAAATGACGATTATCTCGCTGGTCAAGCCTCCTACAACCTCACCGTAGCGCAGCCTGTGGAGGGCCTCGGCGCACTCCGTGCCGCTACCACCGCTACCTCTTCTGCCTCGGCGCAGCCTTTCTGCCTTACGCTCGACAAGGCCATCGTGACCTATGTCAATGGCCCCAACACCTACATGGAGGATGCCACGGGCGGCGTGCTGGTCTATCAGAGCGACAAGACCTTTGAGGCCGGCTACCAACTCACGGGCGATGTCTATGTGGATGCTTGCCTCTTCAACGGCATGCTGGAAATCACCAACTGGGAATATACGACCAACTGCACCCTCGTCTATGACTGCGAAGTGCCTGTCACCGAAGCCACCATCGCCGACATCACCGCCGATATGGCGCAGTATGAGAACCGCCGTGTCAAGGTCATCGACGCTGTCGTGACCGCCGATATGAGCAGCACCGAGGCCGCCCGCACGGCCACTATGGCGCAGGGCGATGCCGCTATGGCCATCTACGACAAGGCTGCCAAGGGCTCGCTCAAGAAGTTGCAGGCCGCCGCAGAGCCTGTAGATAGCCACATCAGCGTCATCGGCTACCCCGCGATGTATAAGCAGGACGCGCAACTCAACGTGTGGAGCGACGACGACATCTTCGTCCTCGCCGCGGCTACGGCCACCCTTACGGTGGAGCAGACCGACCTGTTTGTGGGTGATGTGATAGAAATCCGCCATGAGAGCAACAGCACGGCCACGCCCGTCGTCACCGTTTCCGACGGGAGCGTCATCGCCTATGGCAAGGGTCATGTCATGGCCATAGGTGCTGGCACCGCCACCCTCACCGTCACCTATCCCGCTTGCGACGACTTCGCTGCTGCCACGGCTTCTGTTGTTATCAACGTCAATAAGAAGTCCTGCGCCATCAGCGTGGAGGCCACCGAAATCACCATGAAGGTGGGCGAGAGCCGCAACCTCAATGCCTCCTGCGAGAGCGACGCTGTCATCTGCCTCATGCCCGACAACTCTGGCGTGGTCACCGTCGAGGACGACGGTACGATTACCGCTGTCAAGGCTGGTGAGTGCACAGTCCGCTACTTCTGTGAGGCCACCGACCGCTACGAGGCTCCCGAGGACGTCCTCGTCAAAGTCAAAGTGGAGGATGGCGATAAGCCCATCATTGACCCGCAGTATGACGAAGATATTGCGCCCGAAGACGCACTCTATTTCAATGGCTTCAACGGCAGCATGGGCGACTTGCGCCTCGCTACGTTCTACCTCGCCGACGACCTCTCGAGCTACTCCACCGAAGCCCCCGAAGATCTCCCCGAGGGCGTATGGCGCTACATCGACAACAACGGCTTCATGGAGGCCAATCCCTACAACGCTAACCTGCGAGCCCACAAGACCGTGGCGCGTCTGCACAGCCCCGTCATCGACCTGACGAACTACGCCGAGGCCACGCTCTCCTTCACCCACGCCGCTCGCTTCGTCACGGGCATCGCTGACAATGCCAAGGTCTATGCCATCGATGCTGCCGCCTACGACGACCCGAGCAAAGAGCCTGTCGAGGGTGAGGACTTCATCTACCTCGACCTGAGCAGCATGCCCAAGAATGAGGCCTTTGTGCCTTGTGAGGCCGACCTCACGTTCTTCGCTGGCCGTCGCGTCATCGTGGTCTTCGAGTACGACTCCACGGGCGACGATGCCGCCATCTGGCGCATCGACAAGATCTGTGTCAAGGGCGCAGAAGTGCCCGAGGGCGTGCAGCGCGAGACGCTCATCAACCTCTCTGCTGACGCTCCGTGCTACGACCTCGCTGGTCGCCGCGTCAATGCCGCTGCCAAGGGCATCGTCATCGACAAGGACAAGAAGGTCATCCGCAAGTAAATTCTTACCCCTATCTGGTGTCCGCTATCCGATAGCCTCGTCTGTCGGCATAGCGGACACCAATGTTTAATACGCGAGCCTCTTCGCTGTCCGAAGACTTATAGCGTTTTCCTCTTTGGGCGCATCGTTAAGACGGCGTGGGCAGACAGTTTTTCTGGTCTGCTCACGCCGTTTTTCGCGTTTGCGCAGCGCGTGTGTGGGCAGGGCGGTAATGTGTGCAAAGTGTAGGGAAATGACCAAAAAAGTGGTCAGCAATGCGCGTTTTTCGGCTTTTCTTTGTATCTTTGCCTGCCGCTGTCGGCTGACAACGATTTTCTAATCCTCAATATAACTATGTCACCACGTCATTTCTATCGGGTGGTGGGTGCGCTGTTGCTCGTGCTCACGACCTGCTTTCGCGCCGCCTCCCGCCCCATTGACCCCACGCAGGCTGCTGCGTCGGTCACGCAGTTTCTCCACACGCAAGCCCGTGGCCAAGCCCATCTGCTCCCGCCCTCTGACGCAGCCTTGCAGTTGGTCTATACCGTAGCCCAAGAGGACGGCACGCCTGCGCTCTATGTCTTCAATACTGGCGAGAGCGGCTATGTCGTGGCCGCTGCCGACGACTGCGCCTACGCCATCCTGGCATACAGCCACGACGGCACTTTCGACCCCGCCACAGCCCCCGAGAACATGATGGCTTGGCTCGAGCGTTATGCCAGCGAGATAGCGCGCTACTCGGCCGCACAGCCCGAGGTGAAAGCCGCTCGTGCGCCGGCCAATATGGACTACACCAACCCGACGGCTGCGCCCATCGCGCCGCTTTTAGGAAATATAGCATGGGGACAGGAACTCCCCTACAACCGCTTGCTGCCCGTCACGCTCTCGCCCTCTGGCCGTTGCGCCACAGGGTGTGCTGCCACCGCCATCGCGCAAATCATGCGCTACTACCGCTTCCCCGAGCGCGGCAAGCACAGTTACACCTACCACTACACCGACGACTTCGGCCGACGCGTGGAGAACACCACCAACTTCGCCGAGCATGTCTATGACTGGGACAAGATGCCCGAGCGCACCGCCGACTATGTCACCGATGAGCAGAAAAACGCCGTTGCACAACTCATGAGCGACGTGGGCGCGAGCATGAATATGCAGTACGGACAGGTCAGCGGCAACTACGTCGAGGATGTCCTGCCCGGCATGATGCGCTACTTCGGCTACGACCGCAGCGCCAAGTTGCATTTCCTTGCCTTCTACGACACGTGGGACGCGTGGAACGCCCGCGTCATCGAGGAACTCCAGGACGGTCGTCCCGTCTTCCTCTCGGGCGGCGACAACAGCAGCAGCGGCCATGCCTTCGTCTGCGATGGCTATGACGGCAATGGCCTCTTCCACATCAACTGGGGCTGGGACGGCAAGAGCAACAACTACTTCCGCATGACCGCCCTCACCCCCAGCGATCCCGGCGTAGGGGGTGCCAGCACAGGCTACAGCGCGCATCTGGCCATGATATGCGGCCTCCAGCCTGGCGACGGCACCAGTGAGAGCACCTCCACCCTCGTGGGACAGACATGGCGCGGCGAAGAAGTCTTCGTTCAGAATGGCCAACTCGGCATCCGCTTCAAGTGCGAGGGCTCCTACCACTTCTATGGCAAGGTGGGGCTGCGCGTCGAACGCCCCGACGGCATGGTGGACTACTACTATCACCCCACCTTCACTACGCTCCAGCGCGGCTACGACTACGATGGCCTGATGTTTGATGTCCGCGCCGAGTGGCAGCGCGAGGGCACCCGCGTCTTTTTCATCAGCCTCGAAGAGGAGGCGACGCAGTGGTTGTATATGTACAACGATCAGGGGCAAATCTGCTCCATGTCCTACCACGACGGCCGCTTCGTGCCCGACCGCACCGAGCGCGACGCCGAAGAAGAGAGCCTCCTGCTGGCGCGCAGCCTCTCCGTCGCCACCATCTTGTATGCCGCCGAGGCGGGACATATCGTGGCCAGCGTGGCCAACGACGGCATCGCCTACGACGGTCTCCTGCGCTTGCAGCTCTACGACCGTCAGCAGCATCTGCTCTCCACCTCCGACGCTGTGGCGACGGTGGTGCCGGGCTTCACCGAGACCTTTGGCATCGACTTCGACTTCGCCGTGCTGCCCGAGGCCGATGGCGACTACTACGTCACCATCAACTATCAGACACCACAGGGCCTCTGGCGCGGCATGGCGCGGCAGAAGGACGGCAGCACCGCCCTCTTGCCGCTGCACCTCTACGACCGCACCGACCCCGCTGTGGCCGACACCCATCTGCGCTACCTCTCGGTCGGCGTCGGCACTTCCGAGGTCGGGAGTTTCGCGCCCGCTTTCGACAGCGACACCTACGCCTACACCGCCACCGTCAGTGAGGCGACGGCGCAAGTCGTCGTGTCGGCTTTCCCCGCCGTAGAGGCCGCCACCGTAGCGGGCAGTGGGCTTGTCGATTTGCGGCGCGGCCACAACATCATCGACGTGGTGGTCACGGCCGTCAATCGCATCGACCAGCGCACCTATACCATCGACATCTTGCGCGAGGGCGAGCCAGAGCCCGTAGTCAGCACGGACGCTACGCTCCGCAGCCTCACACTCGCCACGGCAGACGGCGCAGCAGTGGTGCTGACGCCTGCGTTCAGCCCCGAGGTCTATGCCTATGCCGCCGAGGTCGCTACGCAGGTGGAGCAAGTCTGTGTCACCGCCGAGGCGCACCATGCCGCCGCAGCGGTGGATTGTCCGCCCACCACAGCCTTGGACTATGGCGACACCGTGCTCCGCGTCCTTGTCACGGCAGAGGACCAGACGACGCAGCAGACCTACACCGTGTGCATCCATCGCCCCGAGCCTGTCAGTCCGCCAGATGGCCTTGACGATGCCACGCTCGCCGCGCTCAGCGTCTATGCCGACGGCAGCGACACGCCGCTGACGCTCACGCCCGCTTTCTCGCCCGAAGAGGTGGATTATCGCGCTGATGTGCCCTACGCCGTCAGTGCCGTCACCATCGCTGCTACGCCCTCCTATGCCGAGGCCACTGTCGGCGGCACGGGGCGTTTCACCGTGGCCGAGGGCACGAACACCTACCCGCTGGTGGTCACTTCTGCCGACGGCACGGCCACGCTCACCTATACCGTCACGCTCTCGCGTCCCTTGCCGCCCGAGGGCATCGCCCCTGTCACCACGACGACCACTGCGCTGCCCGCCTACGACCTCTGGGGCAAGCCGACAGCGGCTCACTCGCGCGGCATTGTCATCAGCCGTGGCGACAAGCACATCGTCAAATAGGGGGCGCATACGACAAGGGCAGACTGCGGAAACGGTCTGCCCTTGTCGCTTTTCCTATCTGCCCAAGTCGTAGGATTGGTCTGCCCTTGTCGCTTCGGGGCAGACAAGAGAGAGGAGCACCGCCTTGCGGTACTCCTCTCTTGCGCTTCAGGATGGGCTTGAACCAACGACCCCCTGATTAACAGTCAGGTGCTCTAACCAACTGAGCTAATGAGGAAGATTTGATTGCATTTCCCATTCGAAGCGAGTCCAAAAATACAGCATTTTTTTGAA
>JAGHRU010000187.1 GCA_018066225.1 Candidatus Equimonas enterica | reverse complement strand
GGCCGTGAAAACTATCTGCCCTTGTCGTGCGAACGATCTGCCCTTGTCGTGCGAACGATCTGCCCTTGTTGCTTTGGGTCACTTGCGGCAGAAATAGAGGCCGTTGGTCTCGACGACGATAAGGCCCTCGTCGAGCAGCATCTGGTAGGCGGTGAGACCTGCTTGCGCTATGGCGGTGACATGCTTCACTTCGCTGGCATGGTGACGCTGCCCGTCGGCCGTGAGTTTTAATAGGGCTGCCCGTGCGTCTGCTATCTCTGCTGAGGTGGGGGCGTGGGCGGTGCAGTTGTCGCAGTGGCCGCAAGGCGTGGTGTGATGTTCGTCGAAGTAGTGCAGCAGTATCTCTTCGCGGCACGCCTTGGACTGCGCATACTGTATGACGCTGTTGATGCGGTGCTCGTATTGCTGTCGGCGCACCTCATAGACGCTGCGAGGTATGCAGAGGGTGTCGCCGTCTTGGCGGCGGATGTTGTAGGTGATGCTGGGAGAGGTGCGGCGGGGTATGTAGTGGATGATGTGCTGGCGTGCCAGTGAGAGCAGCGACTGATAGACTTCGTCGTGGCGGCAGCCTATGGCTTGGGCGATGTCCTGCTCGTCGATGGCTACGGTCTCGGCGAAAACACCCGTGTAGCGGCGCAGGATGAAATTGATGATGTCGTCTTCGCGGCGGCCGAGTCCGTGGAGCTCGTAGAGGGCATCGCGCTGAGTGAGAAACATGACCTTGGCCTGCGTGCTGTCTTCGGCTGCATAGGCGATGTAGCCTGCTGCCGTGAGGATGCCCAACGCACTCTCTACGGTGGTGGGGTAGCGGCCGTAGCGTCGGCAAAACTCCCCCAGTTCAAATGCGAAGGTACGGCCTTCTGCTTCGCCGATGCCTATCTCGAGAAAGTAGGCCACTTGGTTGTAGATTTCTCTGATATACGCTTTCGGCGGGAAGGTGTCGGCTATGCGGCGCAGCAGGGTGCGTGCGTCGCCTGCGCAGTAGAGGAGTATGGCGTCGGCGCGCTTGCCGTCACGGCCTGCGCGTCCAGCCTCTTGGTAGTAGGCTTCGAGGCTGTCGGGCACATCGTGGTGGATGACCACGCGCACATCGGGCTTGTCGATGCCCATGCCGAAGGCGTTGGTGGCGACCATGATTCTCACCTCGCCGCGTTGCCAGGCTCGCTGCCGCTCGTTACGGGTGTGGGGGGTGAGTCCAGCGTGGTAATAAGTGGCTGAAAATCCGGCAGCGCAGAGCATGCGGGCGATGTCGTGGCAGCGTTCGCGGCTGCGGGTGTAGATGATGGCCGTGCCGGGCACATGGTGCAAGATGTGCACGATTTCGCTCAACTTCTCCGTGCATTCTCTTACGGCGTAGCAGAGGTTGTTGCGCGCGAAACTCATGCGGGCTACATTTTCGGTCCGAAACGCCAGTTTCTCCTGTATGTCCTTGATGGTGATGTCGGTGGCTGTCGCGGTGAGTGCCAGCACGGGGGCGTGAGGAATGAGCCTGCGCAACTGGGGAATGTTGAGATAGGCCGGGCGAAAGTCGTAGCCCCATTGCGATATGCAGTGCGCCTCATCGACGGCGATGAAACTCACCTTCATATTGACCACCTTGTGCTGGAAGAGCGGTGTTTGCAGCCGTTCGGGGGAGAGGTAGAGCAGCTTGTAGCCGCCCAAGATGCAGTTGTCGATGACGCGCAGCAGGTCGTCGTGTGCCATCCCCGAGTGCAGAGCGTCGGCTTTGATGCCTCGGGCTTTGAGGTGTGCCACTTGGTCCTGCATGAGCGAGATGAGCGGTGTGATGACGAGGCATGTGCCTTCCATCATCAGTGCGGGCACTTGGAAGGTGATGCTCTTGCCGCCACCCGTAGGCATCAAGCCCACCGTGTCGCGACCGTCCAGTATGCTCGCGATGATATCGGCCTGTATGCCTCTGAATGAGGTGTAGCCGAAATAGTGTTGCAGCGTCTCGGTGGCCGTCATTGTGATGTCTATTCGTCTGCCGAAGGTATGGTCTCCGTAGGCCGTATGTCCTCTATTTGCAGTTGTATCTCGCCGCGCTTGTGCGTGTTTTCCTCTATGGTGTAGCAGATGTCGAAGGCGCGCTTGGACTTGATGTAGCGGGCTTGTGCGCTTTGTCCGAAGGCTATGCCGCCGATGATGTTGCTCGACTGGTTGTCCACGAGTTCGAGCTTGATGTGCTCCTGTCCGCGTCCCACTACCTTGGACGTGCCGTAGTCATAGACGCGATGGGTGCAGAAGGTGGGACGCTCGTTGCCCGGGCCGAAAGGTGCGAAGCGCTTGAGTTGCTGATAGAAGCGGAAGTTGATGTCGCGGAAGGTTAGTTGCGCTGTCACGTCCAGCGTGGCCTGCGTCTGCTCATCCGAGATGTGCTCGGCCACATAGGTCTCGAAGCGTCGCTTAAACTCCTCCACGTGCTCTGCACGCAGCGTGAGGCCTGCGGCGTAGGTGTGGCCGCCGAAATTTTCCAAGAGGTCGGCGCACGACTGCACGGCCTTATAGACATCAAAGCCAGAGACGGAGCGTGCGCTGCCAGTGGCCATGCCTTCGCTGCGCGTCAGCACTACGGCGGGACGGTAGTACTGCTCCGTCAGGCGTGAGGCTACGATGCCGATGACCCCCTTGTGCCACTCGGGGTTGTAGATGACGATGGCGCGTCGCTCTTCGAGGTTGGGCAGTTCTTGCACCAGTTCCGAGGCTTCCTCCGTCATCTGCTTGTCGAGGTCTTTGCGCTGCTCGTTGTAGAGGTTGATATGCTCTGCCATGCGCTTGGCTTCGTTGTAGTCTTTCTCGACGAGCAGCGCCACGGCTTCTCTGCCGTTTTGCATACGCCCCGAGGCATTGATGCGCGGGCCTATCTTGAAGACGATGTCGTTCATCGTCAGTTCGCGGTCGCCGAGCCCGCACACGTCTATAATGGCTTTGAGGCCTACCGAGGGGCTGGCGTTGAGGTAACGTATGCCGTGGTGGGCAAGGATACGGTTTTCGCCCATGATGGGCACGATATCCGAGGCGATAGACACGGCGCAAAGGTCGAGCAGTTGAGCCAGTTTGTTGAACTCTATGCCGTTGTTCTCGGCGAAGGCTTGCATCAGTTTGAAGCCCACACCGCAGCCCGAGAGGTGGGTGTAGGGGTAGCGGTTGTCGCGGCGTTTGGGGTTGAGGATAGCCACGGCAGGGGGGAGTACGTCGTCGGGCACGTGATGGTCGCAGATGATGAAGTCGATGCCGAGACTCTTGGCGTAGGCCACCTCATCGACGGCCTTGATGCCGCAGTCGAGCACGATGATGAGTTTCACGCCCGTGGCTGCCGCATAATCTACGCCCTTGTTGGACACGCCATATCCCTCCTCGTAGCGATCGGGGATGTAGTAGTCGATGTTGGAGTAGAATTGCTGCAAGAACTTATAGACCAGTGCCACGGCCGTGCAGCCATCGACGTCGTAGTCGCCATAGACGAGTATGCGCTCCTTGCGCCCCAGCGCGCTGTTGAGACGCTCCACAGCTGCCTTCATGTCGTTGAGCAGATAGGGATTGTGGAGTTCCGTCAGTTGCGGGCGAAAAAATCGGCGTGCCTCCGCAGGGGTGGTGATGCAGCGGTCGCGGAGCATCTGCCCCAGCACGGGGTGGATGCCGAGTGCGCCCGCCAGCTGTGCCGATTGCTGGGCTTCTGCGTCAGATAGAGGGTTGTAGTTCCACTTGTAAGTCATTGATATGTTGTCTTTTTATTTATCGTGTAAAGCCGCCTCGGCCGCCACACCTATGTGGGTAGCCAAGGGCGCAAAAGGGCATATTGCCGCAATTTGGCTGTAAAGTTACGAAGAAAAACTGACATACAGTCCTTTCTTGTGCCATTTTCCGCGTTTAGCGGGTGTTTTTTCTGCGCTATGCCTCGCCGTGACTTTGCCGCGGAAGCGACAGTAAAGGCACAGTGAGGCGCACGGCGGCCCTGTGCGGCTGGTGATAGAAAAAGGGGACGATAATGACGAAAACGGCAGAAAAATTTGGCGGGAACGGTACTTTGTTGTAACTTTGCGGCCAAATATTCACTACAAACACATAAATATGAAGCATTTTACTCTACTTCTCGCTGCCTTCGCTTTGGCAGCCACTGCCTCTGCACAGGGCGTTCGTTTCAATGCCGCCAAGGCTCCTGCCAAGGCTTCTGCCAAGGTGCAACCTGCCAAGGCTGCCGAAGTCAAGGCTTTTCTGCCGTCGCACACCAACTACTACATGTATAACATCGTAGAGGAAGACTGGACCTACACCAGCACTGTCACCAGTTTCTACGACGAGAACGGCCGCGTCAAGGAGAATACGGAGGTGGGCGACGATGTCAATATGCGCTCCACCTACACCTACAACGCCGACGGCAACCTCGTGGAGCAGGTGCTCCAGCGCGACCGTGGCATCGGCCGTGGCTATGAGAACTATGCGCGTGTCATCACCGAGTATGACGATGTATGCCCCACGCTGATGAAGACCAACACCGTCTATCAGTGGCAGGACAAGGACTGGAAGGTCGCTCCTTCCACGCAGAATATGGCTTACGAGATCACCCGCGACGCCAACAACAAGCTCACGGGCTACACCCAGCTTATCTTCTGGATGGACGAAGTGTGGTACTATATGCTGCGCAATGTCAATGAGTATGACGAAGCCGGCAACCAGACCCTCTTTAAGTTCCAGAGCCAGCAGGGCTACACCGAAGATGTAGAGCCCCAGCCCATCTGGCAGGACTACTCGGCTGTCGCTACCTATGAGTGGGACCGCAACGCTGGCAACTGCACGCTGCGCACTTGGCAAGACCTCTTCGAGGGCGACTATCGCCTCAAAAGCGGCAACGTGCTCTCTGGTGGCGAAGAGTATGCACCCATCTCTGCCACCTATGATGGCGAAGACTACGACATGCAAATCCTCTTCCCCAAGGAAACCTATGAGAGCGAGAGCGGCATCATAGAGGAATACGACGCCGAGCGCGATGTCTATACCTGCCGTCACCTTGTGCTCGACGGTGCGCCTGCCGAGGCTACCCAGACGGTCTATGTCATCGAGTCCTACCTCGACAAGGACGGCGACGGCGAGTATGAGTACTTCAACGGTCGCCGCGAAGAGCAACTCACCTACGATGCCTATGGCACGATGGTCAATTACACCAACAAGGTCACCATGGACAATGTGGAGTATGAACTCCAAGATGCTTCGCGCGTCACCGCTACCTACAACGAGGACAACCTGCCCGTAGAGTACATCAGCGAGAACTACAATGCCAATATTGGCCTATGGGACTTCACGCAGCGCGTCACCTACGATTATGACAACATCACTGCCGTCGGCACTGTGGCCGAGCAGCCCAAGCACAATGCGCCTACGGTGTTCTACGACACGATGGGTCGCCGCTTCGACGCTTCTGCCACCGTTAAGGGCATTGTCGTGCGTCAGGACGGCAAGAAGGTGATGAAGTAATATATAGAAAACCTACTTTTATGAGAGCAACCACACTATTGCTTGTCACCATGCTCCTCGCGCCCCTTGGGGCAGGAGCGCAGCAGCGCAGCGGTCTCGCCACCATGCCTCGCCTCACGCAGGCGCACCACGGACAGGCCGCAGCGGCCTCGCGCCACAAGGACGCTATGGCGCGCTACAAGATAGGCGAGACCAAAGCCTACGAATACGCGCTTTGGCGACTCGTGACGGAGACCATCGCCGACTACGAAGGCGGTGACTGGTCGGACTATGCCGTCTATGCCTACACCTACGACAATGTCGGCACTTGCACCAGCAAGACCATCCAAATGGCCAAGTTTCACGAGCGCCACACCTATACCTACTACCCCAACGGCCTCTTGAAGTCCGAACTCTGGGAGCAGGCCAATGTCGATGCCAAGGGCAACGTCGGGACGTTTGTCCCCGTGGAGCGCGACGAATACGCCTACGACGACTATGTCTATGACCGTGTCGTCAAGTTCGTCCGTAGTGAGCCCGATGGCAATGGGCAATGGCAGGAGGTGGCAGGGTCGTACTACCATGTCATCGATCGCGATGCCAAGGGCAACATCGTCCAGAGCGTCTATATGCAGAAGCAGGCCAACGACGAGGACTATGTCCCTGCCGAGAAGGTGGTCTATACCTACGCCGAAGGTGTGCCCGTGGACTATATGCTGTATAGTTACGACAAAGGCGCGCAGGAGTGGGAGGAATATCAGCACTTCTACGACCTCCGCTGGGAGCGTAACGACGGACAGATGTTCTACGACTTCCAGTCTTTCTTCTTCGACAACAACAAGTTGCTCAGTGCCACCCTCGACAACCGTATCCACGGCGACGTAGATTTCTACTACAACTGCACCTACGGCGACAACGGCTACGACTTCTCGCTCGTCATCGATGTGCCGGCCACGGATATCTATGAGGCCATGCAGTATGTGTCGAGCTACACCATTCTCGACGACAACGGCAGTTACAGTGGCGACGACTACACCTACGACGACATGGACTACGACGGCACCTTCACCGAGGACGAACTGCTCGAGCAGTATCGCAGCATCGGTGTGTACGACGAGTATGGCTACGAGGTGCACAACGAGGACTGGCAGTATGCCTATGGCGAGGACGACGAACTCTGGCAGTATGCTGGCCAGGACATCGACAATGTCTATTCGGCTTACGGCTATCGTATGCTGACCACCATCTACGACTTCCAGCCCGAGTATCACGACGGCCACTGGACGGGCTCTTATGAGCCTTCCATGCGCATCACGCCCCATGTCATCGACATCGTGAGCGGCACTGACGGCCTGCGCCGTCCCCAGCTTACCGATGGGCGCGCTACGCGTTACTACGACCTCAGCGGTCGCCAGATAGCCGCTCCCGCAGGCCCTGCCACCCGTGGCGTGCCCGCTGGCGTCTATATCTCCGAGGGCGGCCGCAAGGTGCTGATGCGATAAGTCCTGCACGCTATATCTACGATGCCACCGCAGCCTTCGCTGCGGTGGCATTTTCTTTTTTGCTGACCCCTGCGAAGCGGTCTGCGCAGACGGTGCGAACTGTCTGCCCAGACCGCTTTTCTCGTCTGCGCAGATAGTTTTCGCTATCTGCCCTTGTCGCTTTGCGTCGCTTCGCAGGGAAGGCAAACCGTTTGCCTTCCCTTTTTCGGCTGTTCCGCCTTTTCGCCGCCACTTCCTCGCCGCGCACCCTCTATTCTGTCACCTCTGCCTTGCAATTCGCGGCCTACAAGGCATTATTTTCGCCGCATTAACACAATTTAACCCTTCGGGGGGTAAAATCAAGATTTTAAGTAATTTTGCTGGCGAATTGCGGAGGTTGTGGCGTACATCGCGCTGCAAGAGTCTCAACTTTGCACCATCGTTCCCTCTCATACGGCAAAACTGTAAATCATAAATCCCATATCACAATGAACAAACCTTATCAAAAGCCTCGCGCGCGTTTT
>JAGHRU010000028.1 GCA_018066225.1 Candidatus Equimonas enterica | reverse complement strand
GCTCGACGTAGTACAGCGTCTCGCCACCCTCGGCCTCACTTTGGCGATTGACTTCATAGAGCTGGTCGCACTTGATTTGTCGGTTGGCCTTGTCGCTGGTCCAGTAGTCCACGAGGGTGTTGTACTGGTCGAGGAGGAAGGGGTTGCCTTGCAGGAAGTCGGGGCTATTGATAGCATCGTCATAGACATTGAAGATGCTGGAAGGGAAGTTCTTGTAGTAATCGGGCGCAGGGTTGTAGGCGTTGCCGGTGTAAGTAAGTCGGCTGTTGGAGTACATGGAGTACTTGAAGCCTGCGGAGGTGACGAGTTTCTTGTCACGCTTGTCGCCGATGTTCCAGTCCCAAGTCAGTATGGCCGTCGGTGTGAAGTCGTGGACGACGCGAGAGTTGCGCACCTTGCCGTTCTGATAGCCCCAGTAGGGGTTGTAGTAATGAGAGTTGGCCAGCCAGTAGGCTTCCTCGGTCGATGCGCCTTGCTGTGCGCGCTCGGTGGGTGCGCCAAAGGCGACGAGGTTGAGCGAATGGTTATCGTTGAAGACCTTCTGCACGCTGAGGAAGGCACTGAGACTGTTGTAGAACGTACCGTCTATGTTGGCCAAGCCAGTCGTTGCGCCGCGGTAGCCCACGGAGAAGGCGTAGGCCCAGCCGTTGGCATTGAGTCCCGAGGCATGGGTAAACATGAGACGGCCGACATAGTTGCGGTTGCAAGCCGAAAATACGAGCTTGTTGCCCGTAGCAAACTGCGAAGCCCGCGTGTTGATGTTAGTACCGCCGGCCACGCCATTGTAGCCGAACTTGTTGGCTTCAAAGCCATCGACGCCTTCCTGATTGCGGACGGCGTCGTTCATGCCGCCTATCATGCCGTAGGAGAAGCGGCCGAGCTCCAGCGAGTTGAGCATGAGGCCGTTCATATACACATTGGCGTACATGTTGTCGTAAGCGCGGACGCGGAAACGCATCGGCGAGAAGGTGTAGCACACATTGGAGAGGAAGAGGTCGCTCTTGGCGGCGACGATGGAAGAGACGACCTGTGAGGTCTCACTGTCCTCGTCGAGTTGCGACTCCGTGAAGGTGAAGTCGCTACTGTCATCCTGCACTCTGAGGCTGTCTGTCGCCACGTTTTGAGCGGTGACGGCACCAGCCAGACACCAAGCGGCAGCGAGTAGGGATAAGCCTTTGTTCATTGCGTAAATTTATCTGTTATGTCTTATGTCAAAACCTATCTGCCCAGACACAAAAAACTGTCTGCGCAGATGCGAAAAACTGTCTGCCCTCATCGTTCGCACGGTCTGCCCTTGTCGTGCAGCCGATGCCTTGGTATGCTTTTAGCGCATCGCCAGCGGTGAGAAAAGTCGTTTCCGCATCTAAATTTCGGCAAATTTAAGGAAAAAAAACATTTCTATGCCATATAGTAGCCGCTTTTTTTGATTTTAGCGTGCAAAAACTGCCCAAATCTCGATTTTCTTCCGTAAATTTGCCGTCAAATACGACAACACTCCCCATTATGAAACATCTCTTTTCACTCCTTACCGTCGCCTTACTTTTCTCACTTTGTGCGCCCAAAGCACACGCCGATGTGCTCACGAGCGAGCAGGAGAAACGCCTTGCCCTCTACGGCATCGCCTTCTACAACCTCGAAAATCTCTTCGACACCATCCACGATGCGGGCAAGAACGACTACGAATTTCTGCCCACAGGTTCCTACAAGTGGAATGGCCACAAATACCGCTCCAAACTCAAGAACATGGCGCGCGTGCTCTCCGAGCTCTGCACGCAGGTCGGCAAGTCACGCAACCCGGCAGGCGCGGCTGTCATCGGCATCTCCGAGATAGAAAACCGCCATGTCGTGGAGGACCTCTTGCAGCAGGATGCGCTGCGCGACCGCGGCTACCAGATTGCCCATATTGACGGTCCCGACCGCCGTGGCGTGGAGTGCGGCTTCCTCTACAACCCCCGACTCTTCCACCACCAGCAGACGATGCTCGTGCCCTACTACTACCTCTCCGACAAGCAGCCGGAGGTTGATCTCGGCTTCTACGTCGATGAGCAGGGCAAGGTACGCGCTTACGACAATTTCCTTCGGGGCGACACGACCCACATCACGCGCGGCTTCCTCGTCATGTCGGGCACGATGGCGGGCGAGAAGATGCACTTCATCGTGTGCCACTGGCCCTCACGCGCCGCAGCATCGCCCGCTCGTGAGCGTGCCGGCTACCAAGTGCGCCACCTCAAAGAGGCTTTGCAGCGCCAAGACCCGGGCTGCCACATCATCATCATGGGCGATATGAACGACGATCCCAACAATCCCTCGATGAACTCGCCCGAATGTCTGGGCTGCAAACACACCAAGGAGGAAACCGGCGAAGACGACCTCTACAACCCGTGGTGGGATACGCTCTACAAGGTGGGTCAAGGCTCGTTGCTCTACAACGGCAAATGGAACCTCTTTGACCAGATAGTCTTCACCGGCAATCTGCTCGGCACAGACCGCTCATCGCTCAAATTCCTGCGTCACGACATCTTCCTGCGCGACTACCTCATGCAGCAGGAGGGACGCTACAAGGGCGGCCCCTTGCGCACCACCGCTGGCGGCACTTGGCTCAACGGCTATTCCGACCACCTGCCGACGCAAATCTACCTCGTCAAAGAACTGCAATAATACGCCACATACATCCCCTATCTATGAAACCCAGCATCCCAAAAGGTACACGCGACTTCACGCCCGAGTTGATGGCGCGTCGCAACTACATTTTCCGCACCATACGCGAAGTTTACGCCCTCTACGGCTTCCAGCAAATCGAAACCCCCGCGATGGAGAATCTCTCCACCCTGATGGGTAAATACGGCGAGGAGGGTGACAAACTCCTCTTCAAGATACTCAACTCCGGCGACTTCACGCGCAGCGTAAGCACCGAGGACTACGACCGCCTCAGCGCACTGCAACTCGCTGCGAAATACTGCGAGAAGGGCTTGCGCTACGACCTCACCGTGCCTTTCGCCCGCTTCGTCGTGCAGCACCGCGAAGCCCTCCAAATGCCCTTCAAGCGGTATCAGATACAGCCCGTGTGGCGCGCCGACCGTCCGCAGAAGGGCAGATACCGCGAGTTCTACCAGTGCGACGCAGACATCGTGGGCAGCGACTCGCTCATCAACGAGGTGGAACTGATGAACATCGTAGCCGAAGTCTTCAAGCGCTTCGGCATACGAGTGGCCATCAAAATCAACAACCGCAAAATCCTCAGCGGCATCGCTGATGTCATCGGTGCCGCAGACCGCATCGTCGATATCACCGTCGCCATCGACAAACTCGACAAGATAGGCATCGACGGCGTTAAAGACGAGTTGCGCAGCGCGGGACTCAGCGACGACCAGCTCGCCATGCTCGACCCCATCATTGCCCTGCAAGGCACCAACGCAGCCAAACTCGCCACCATCCGCGACGTGCTCGCCCAGAGCGAGACTGGCCTGCTCGGCTGCAAGGAGGTGGAAACCGTGCTCTCTGGCTTGGGCGCACTCGATGGCGAGACTGCCTTTGAACTCGACCTCACCCTTGCACGCGGGCTCAACTACTACACGGGTTGCATCTTCGAGGTCAAGGCGCTCGATGTAGCCATCGGCAGCATCACTGGCGGCGGCCGCTATGACAACCTCACCGGCATCTTCGGCATGCCCGGGCTCTCTGGCGTCGGCATTTCCTTTGGTGCCGACCGCATCTACGACGTCTTGGAGCAACTCGACCTCTACCCTGCCGACATCGCCACCACCACCCGCCTCATCTTCCTCAACTTCGGCCCTGTGGAGGCGGCGCACTGCCTCACGTTGGCCAAAGCGACACGCGAAGCAGGCATTTCGACAGAGGTTTATCCCGACGCTGCCAAGATGAAGAAGCAGATGCAGTATGCCAACGCCATGCACATTCCCTACGTTGCCCTCGTGGGCGACAGCGAAATGGCCTCGGGCAAAGTGACGCTCAAGAATATGCTCACAGGCGAGCAGCAGACGCTCACCATCGCAGAAGTCATCGCCTGCCTCCAATCCTAACGCCCACTGTCTCCCCTATCACCGACGCTCCCCTGCCCTTACTGCCATGCGCTACCTCCTCTCCTCGCTCCTGCTGCTCCTGCTCTGGCAACCTACGCCCCTTGCTGCGCAGCGCAACCACAACTTCGAGACGGCAAAGCATCTCGACATCTTCAACGCGCTCTACAAGGAACTCGATCTCTACTATGTCGATACCCTCGACACGGAGAAGACCGTGGGCAATGCCATAGCCGCTATGCTCGACCAGCTCGATCCCTATACGGAGTACTACAAGGAGGAGAGTACGGACGAACTGCGTACGCTCACCACGGGCAAATATGCGGGCATCGGCAGCCCTATCGTCTATCGCAAGAGTTGCGACCGCTGCGTCTTCGACGGCCCCTATGCCGCGATGCCAGCAGCGAAAGCCGGTGTGCGCACGGGCGACATCATCATCGCCATCGATGACACTCCCATTGCGCCTTGCGGCAAGACACCCGTCATGGACTACACCTCGGGCATCACGCAGCAGCTGCGTGGCGACGCAGGGACAACGCTCCGCCTGCGCGTGGAGCGTCCCACGGTGGGAGAGATGGAGTTTACCATAGAGCGACAAGCCATCAAGCGGCCTTCGGTGTTGCACCATCAGATGCTCAACGACAGCACGGGCTATATCCTGCTCGACGGCTACACCGAGGACACGTCACGCGATCTCAAAGACGCCATCGTCGCGCTGCGCCACCAAGGGATGCGACGCTTCGTTTTCGATCTGCGTAGCAACCCGGGAGGGCTGATGGACCAAGCCATCAAGGTGGTCAGCAACTTCATACCCAAGGGCAGCGAAGTGCTGCATACGGCGGGCAAGACCCCCGACATGAACAAGACCTACTGCACGGAGACGGAGCCGATAGACACCACGATGCCGATGGCCGTCCTCGTCGATTACGGCACAGCATCGGCGGCAGAAATCACCTCTGGGGCGCTGCAAGACTACGACCGCGCCGTCATCATCGGCCGCCGCACCTATGGCAAGGGACTGGTGCAAGCCCCGCGCCCACTGCCCTATGGTGCGATGCTCAAACTCACCACCGCCAAGTATTTCATCCCCTCGGGGCGTTGCATACAAGCCTACGACTTCGCCCATCGCGGCAGCGACGGACAGCCCAAGCACCTGCCCGACTCGCTCTGCAAGACCTTCCATACCGCCGCAGGCCGTCCCGTACGCGACGGTGGCGGCATCACGCCCGATGTCACCGTCCATCTCGACACGCTGCCGTCGCTCGTGGCCTATCTGCAAGTCAGCGACCAGCTCTTCGACTGGTGTGTGCGCTACCGCAACACCCACGCCACCATCGCTTCGCCTGCCGACTTCCACCTCAGCGAGGCCGACTTCTGCGACTTCCGCGACTACCTTGCAGCCTCCGACTTCACCTACGATGTGCGCTCCCGTCATGTGCTCGATATGCTCCGCAGCGTCATCCGCGAGGAAGGCTATGGCGACGAAGCGAAGGCCGAGTTGGACGCTCTCGCGCAGAAGTTGCAGCACGACACCGCAGCCGATGTCATGCGCTTCCGCAAGGAGGTGACAGAGGCCGTAGAGGCGGCACTCATCAGCAACTACTACGGCGAAGAGGGACTGGTGGCCTACACCTTGCGCAGCGACCCCGACATCACCGAGGCACTGCGTATCCTCACCGACGACGGTGCCTATACCGACAAGCTCTCGCCGAAGCCCTAAAAGCCTATCCGGGCAATCCGTGAAAACCATCCGGGCAATCCGAAAAAACTGTCTGCGCAGATAGGAAAAATCATCCGGGCAAATCGGAAAAGCCTACCGCCTCTGGGCAGACCACACATAGCGATAGCCCCCGAAAGTTCGTGACCGAACTTCGGGGGCTATACTGTTGGAAGCGTACTCCGAGCCGGGGTCGAACCGGCACGGGTTTCCCCAACGGTGTTTGAGACCGTCGCGTCTACCGATTCCGCCATCGGAGCATGGCTGTCTTTCGTGCCTTGACACGAAACACGGCTGCAAAGGTAGGAAGATTTTGTCAATCGGCCAAAGATTTCAGCAAAAAAGTACTGGCGACACTATTTTTTTGCCCTGTCGCGTCACACGACACGGCATTTTTTCGTATCTTTACCGCACTAAACAACTCAACGACTACCTGCATGCACACGCACGAAAACGCCCACGACTACTGCATCATTTTGGCTGGCGGCGTTGGCAGTCGCCTATGGCCCATCAGCCGCCGCGCCTTGCCCAAGCAGTTCATCGACCTCTTCGGTGTAGGCCGCACCTTGCTTCAGCAGACCTACGACCGTCTGCTCCCGCTCATACGCCCCGAGAACATCTATGTCTGCACCTATCGCGGCTACACAGCTCTGGTCAAGGAGCAGTTGCCGATGCTCGCCGACCATCAGATTGTGTCCGAGCCCGTGCAGATGAGCACCGCTCCCATCGCCACATGGGCCACCTGGCGCATTATGCAGCACGACGCAGCCGCCAACATCCTCGTTTCACCCGCCGACCAGTTCATCACCAAGGAGATGAATTTCAATGCCGACATCAAGGCTGCCTTCCGCGCCATCGCAAGCCCCGAGAGCACCTTCCTCGCGCTGGGTGTGGCCGCCACTGCGCCACGCACGGCCTATGGCTACATCCAGAAAGGCGCACCGTGCGCACAAGAGGGACTCGCGCGCGTCAAGTCGTTTACGGAGAAGCCGACGCAGGAGTTTGCCGATATGTTTATCGAGAGCGACGAGTTCGTATGGAGCACCGGGCTCTTCCTTTGGCGCGGCGAGACGATGCTCCGCCATCTGAGCGAGGTACTGCCCGAACTCGCCCGCCGACTGCCGTGGCTCACCGAGCCCTACTCGCTCGCCCTCGACGAGCGGTTGCTCAACGAATGTTACCCCTCATCGGTGCACCACAACCTCGACACGCTCATCCTCGAAAAGTGGAGCGACGCCTGCGTGCGCGACTGCTCCTTCGGCTGGTGCGACATCGGCTCTTGGCCCGAACTCTCGTCCACGACCGACAAAGACGCCGAAGGCAACGGCATCATCGGCACGCCACACCAAGTCATCCTCTCGGGCTGTCACGACAGCCTCATCGTGCTGCCAGAGCGCATGGGGGCTGTCGTGGAAGGCCTCGACGGATATCTCGTCGCGCTCAAGGACAATATGCTCGTCATCTGCCCCAACGACGACCCCAAAAACGCGCACCGCATCGCGGGCGAAGTGCAACTCCAGATGGGCGACGACTTCGTCTGACAACCGCACACGGCGGCTGACCGCAAGCAAGACAATGGGCTGACTTACACCCGGCAACTGCCACGGGTAAGTCAGCCCATACCTTATATATTATATAGGTCGGCTATTCGGCCTCTGCTTCGCCCTCACGCTTGGGAGCGTCCGGCGCGGCTTCGGCTTTCATGCTGGCGAGGGTAGCAAACTTCGGCACACGACGCTCTTGCACCGCTGCGGCCTCCTGCGCCGATTCCTTTGGCGCGGACGCTGGCTCTTGCTGCGCAGGCATAGATTCCTTCGGCGCAGGCTTCACTTCTTGCTGCGCAGGTGCAGGCTCCTTCGGCGCAGGCGCAGGCTCTTGCGCTGTGGGCACTACCTCCGAGACCGCCGCGGGTGTGGTCGGCGTAGCCTCACGACGGCTGCCACCGCGACGCCCCGAGCGGCTTCGCGAACTGCGCTGACGGGGTTTGCTCTCGGCCGCTGCATCGGGTGTGGTCTGCGCAGGGGCGGGCGTCTGCTGGCCTTGCTCGGTGACCTGCTGGCCTTGTTCGGTAGTCTCTACTTGCAGGTCTTGTGTGGCCTTGATGCGCTCCTGACGCATCGCACGCGGCTGACGCTGGCGCGTCTTGGCAGGGGCTTTTTCTTCGGCCTTGGACGTAGCGGCAGCCTCTTCTGCAGCCTTGGGCGTAGCCGTCTCACGCTGCGCCTTCGCTGCGCGCTCGGGACGGCTGTTCTTGTCGCGCCCACGACGGCGACTGCTCCCTCCTTCTTTGTCTGCGCCACCGCCCTTCTTGGCTTTCTCCTCCTTGGCGATAGCGTCGTCTATCTCGGCTATCGGCGGCAGCACGAAGTACTCTTCGGCCTCCATCGCCGTACGCTTCTCCTTGCTGCGGAAGATGGCATCGAGAAAAGCAGCATCGCGGCGCATGCGCGTCAGCGCGTCTTTGGCGGCGTTTTGATGGCTCTCCTTCTTCGAGAAGCCCTTGCCCTCGCCTGCCCGTATGCCCTCGATGTCGATGACGGTGTGGAAGGTTGGTGCGTCGGAGGTGCCCGCACGCTTCTCCTCCACGGGCTTGAAGTCGGTACGGATGCGGTTTTTCTGGCTCCACTCCAAGAGCTTGGACTTGAAATTGACTTCCTTGTTGGCCACATTCTCCACGTTGATGGCGCGGTCGATGATGCGGTGCTCTATAAACCAGAAAGCCGCCTTGAAACCGCGGTCGAGGTAAATGGCACCCACGAGTGCCTCGAAGGCGTTGCCACCAATATAGGAGTTGTGGGCTTGCGACTTGGTACGGCTCTTGACGAGTGCCTCGATGCCGAGGTCGGTAGCCAGGCGGCCGAGCGTCTCACGCTGCACGATTTTGGAGCGCGTATTGGTGAGGAAGCCTTCGCGCTTATTGGGGAAGCGGCGGAAGATGATGTCGGAGACGATGGTCTCCAGCACGGCATCGCCGAGAAACTCCAAGCGCTCGTTGTTGAGCGGCTTGGCTTCCTTGTCCGAGCGGTATTGCTGCGACTTGTGGGCGAAAGCAATGCGGTAGTATTCGATGTTATGGGGATAGAACCCAAGGATATGGTAGAGAGCGGCGTAGAAGTGCTTATCTTCTTTGCGGAAGATCTGCTTGACGCCGTCAATGAAGTTGGTCATAGAGGTTTTAATCTGGTTTCTTGACAATGCAGCAAGCGTTGTGTCCGCCGAAACCGAAGGTATTGGAGAGGGCAGCACGCACGGTGCGCTGCTGTGCTTTGCCAAAGGTGAAATTCATGCGGTAGTCGATGTCGGGATCCTCGTCACCCTCAACGTGGTTGATGGTGGGCGGCACGATGTCGTGGGCTACGGCGAGACAGCAGATGAGGGCTTCCACACCGCCGGCAGCACCGAGCAGATGGCCTGTCATCGACTTGGTGGAGGAGATGTTGAGGTCATAGGCATGCGGGCCGAAGACCTTGCCGATGGCTTTCGCCTCCGAGATGTCGCCGACGGTCGTCGATGTGCCGTGCACGTTGATGTAGTCGATGTCGGTGGGCTGCATCCCCGCATCTTGCAGCGCGTCCTGCATGACGAGCACTGCACCGAGTCCCTCGGGGTGAGAAGCGGTGATGTGATGGGCGTCGGCACTGAGGCCCACACCAGCTATTTCGGCATAGATGTGTGCGCCGCGCTGCTTGGCGTGTTCATACTCTTCGAGCACGAGCATGCCAGCACCTTCGGCCATGACGAAGCCATCGCGGGAGGCGGAGAAGGGACGCGAAGCGTGCTCGGGGTCATCATTGCGCGTGGAGAGGGCGTGCATCGCCGTGAAGCCACCGACGCCGGGGACGGTGATAGCGGCTTCAGCACCGCCTGTGACCATCACATTGGCCTTGCCAAGACGGATGAGGTTGAAGGCGTCGATGATCGCATTGGTGCTGCTGGCGCAAGCCGAGGCCGTGGTATAGTTGGGGCCGTGGAAGCCATAGCGGATGCTGATGTAGCCCGCTGCGAGGTCGGGGACGACCTTGGGGATGAAGAAGGGGCTGAACTTGGGGCCGAGTTGCTCATGGGTCTTGGCCCAAGTGGTCATCTCTTGCTCAAACGTGGTGAGGCCGCCGATGCCGACACCGATAACGACACCGATGCGGTTTTTATCGACAGTGTCGAGGTCGAGACGGCTGTCTTCTACGGCCTGGATGGCTGCCACCATAGCCAGTTGCTCGTAGCGGTCCATCTTGCGTGCTTCCTTGCGACCGATGATGTCATCGGGGTTGAAATCCTTGACTTCGCACGCGAATTGTGCTTTGAATTGCGATGCATCAAAAAGGGTGATGGGCGCAGCGCCACTCTTACCAGCAAGCAGGGCTTGCCAGGTCTGCTCTACCGTACCACCAAGGGGCGTGACGGCACCCAGTCCTGTTACGACGACTCTTTTTAATTCCATGATGAAGGTGTTGTAATGTTAGGTGTACCACAAAATGGGCTCACGCGGCGTGGCCGTGAGAGTCCTGCACGAAAAGAAATGAAATAATGTGTCAATATGTGACGCCTCCACGCCGAAGCGCACACCGAGGCGGACCTATTGACACATTACTGATAATGGATGATGCGGCTGACGCACTATGCGTGCTGCTCAATGTAGGAGATGGCATCACCTACGGTGGCAATGTTGGGAGCCTCTTCGTCGGGGATGGAAACACCAAACTCGGTTTCGAGCTTCATGATGAGTTCTACGATGTCGAGCGAGTCTGCGCCGAGGTCGTTGGCGAAGCTGGCTTCATTCTTAACATCATCGAGGTCCACGCTAAGCTTATCAGCGATGATTTCTTTTACTTTCTGTTCAATCTCAGACATGTGATATGAATTAGAGGGTTAATATTCGTGTAAAGCGGTTTAACACTTAAACCGACTGCAAAAATACAAAATTATCTGAAACCGAACAAGACTTCGGGTGAAAATTCGCATTTCCAGTGCACATTTGCGGGTGAAATGTGCTGTTTTGTGGGAAAATATGGCGGCGATGATGGTTTTCCCGTCAGAAATGCGTAACTTTGCGCTTTGGTGGGCAGAGAAGTGCCCTGTTATGGCACTTTATGCTATCTGCGCAGGCGCGCGAAACGCTCTGGGCAGACAGTTTCAACGCTCTGCCCTTGCCGTGCGAAGCGTCTGCCCTCATCGTGCGCGCCCCCACGGCAAGCCTTGACGACAACGTTTAATCTATCTACAAAATATCTCCTCATGATACGGAAATTTGACTTTCTGGTCATTGGCTCCGGCGTAGCCGGTATGAGTTATGCCCTGCAAGTGGCAGAAAGCGGCAAAGGCAAAGTGGCCCTTGTCTGCAAGACATCGATCGAAGAAGCCAACACCGCCAAAGCACAAGGCGGTGTGGCCAGCGTCACCAATCTGGCGGTAGATAACTTCGAGAAACACATACAAGACACCCTCATCGCAGGCGACTACATCAGCGACCCCGCCGCAGTGCGCAAGGTCGTAGAAGGCGCACCAGAGGGCATACAGCGTCTCGTCAATTGGGGCGTGAACTTCGACAAGAACAGCGACGGCACCTACGACCTGCACCGCGAAGGCGGCCACTCGGAATTTCGCATACTGCACCACGCCGACGACACGGGATTTGAAATCCAGCGCGGGCTCATAGAGGCCGTGCGACGTCACCCGAACATTACCATCTTTGAGCGTCACTTCACGGTGGAAATCATCACCCAGCACCACCTCGGCGTCACCGTCAATCGTCAGACGCCCGACATCGCGTGCTACGGTGCCTACATCCTCGACCCCAAGACCAACAAGATAGACACTTTCCTCTCACGCGTCACCGTGCTCGCCACGGGCGGCATCGGCGCCATCTATGCCACCACCACCAACCCCAACATCGCCACGGGTGACGGCATCGCCATGGCCTATCGCGCCAAAGCCAGCGTGCAAGACATGGAGTTTGTGCAGTTTCATCCCACCGCGCTCTATCATCAGGGCGAGACCCACCCCGCCTACCTCATCACGGAAGCCATGCGCGGCTACGGCGGCATACTGCGTCTGCCCGACGGCAGCGAGTTTATGCACCTCTACGACGAGCGACTCTCGCTCGCGCCACGCGACATCGTGGCACGCGCCATAGACAAGGAGATGAAGAAGCACGGCATCGACCACGTCTATCTCGACGTGACGCACAAAGACCCCGAGCAGACCAAGAAACACTTCCCCAATATCTACAAGAAATGCCTCTCCATAGGCATCGACATCACCCGCGACTACATCCCCGTCGTGCCCTGTCAGCACTACCTCTGCGGCGGCATCAAGGTCGATCTGGACAGCCAGACCTCCATCTCCCGCCTCTACGCCATCGGCGAATGTTCGTGCACAGGACTTCACGGCGGCAACCGTCTGGCCTCCAACTCCCTCATCGAAGCCGTGGTCTATGCCGACGCCGCAGCGCAACACAGCATAGCACACTGCCACGACTACGACTACAACCGCCATGTGCCAGAGTGGAACGACGAAGGCACGCTCACCAACGAGGAGAAGGTGCTCATCGCCCAAGACGCACGCGAAGTGGGGCAAATCATGTCCAATTATGTGGGCATCGTCCGCAGCGACCTTCGCCTCCACCGTGCGTGGACGCGCCTCGACATCATCTACGAAGAGACGGAAGAACTCTTCAAGCGCGTCAAGGCCACACCCGACCTCTGCGAACTGCGCAACATGGTCAATGTGGGCTACCTCGTCACGCGCTGGGCTTTGGAGCGCAAGGAGAGCCGAGGCCTGCATTTCACCCTCGACTATCCCGCACACGCCTACGACAAATAAGGCGCAACGCCCTGCACGGAGGCGGCGCACGCAGCCGGCTCCCCCGCACACGCCTACGGCCAACAAAGCGCAACGCTCATAGCACAAAGAAGACCAAAGGACGCGTGTCCTTTGGTCTTCTTTGCGTATATCGTCTCTCGGCAGTGGCGCGACCAGTAATCGGAGCACCGATGATGCGTCGGCCGCCCTGCCCGCTACGCTGCTACGTATCGATGTCGGCGTAGTGCGCGTAACTCTCGATGAACTCGCGGCGCGGCTCTACTTCGTCGCCCATGAGCATCGAGAAGATGGCATCGGCCTCCTGTGCGTCGTCTATGGTGACCTGCTTGAGCAAGCGACGCTCCGGGTCCATCGT
>JAGHRU010000060.1 GCA_018066225.1 Candidatus Equimonas enterica | reverse complement strand
ATGACGAAATGTTCGCCTGATACATACCTCTATAATTAAAGAGCCGGGATACGCTGTGCGCACAGCGTATCCCGGCTCTTATCGTTTTAGCCCACTGCCTATGCCACGCCTTATCACTTTCCTTGTCTTCTGCCTCGCTACGCTCCCCCTCGCAGCGCAACACATCATCCGTCTCGACACCCCCAATCACTGCGCGGCGCACACCGTGGATGCCCGTGAGTGGGAAATGCGGTCGCTACCCATCGGGAACGGCAGCCTTGGGGCAAGCATCATGGGCGGCGTAGCCACCGAGTGCCTCTGCCTCAACGAGAAGACGCTCTGGCAGGGTGGCCCCAACACCGCGGGCGGCGCGGCGCACTACTGGGATGCCAACAGCGACGGTCGATTGGCCTTGCCTGCCATTCGTCAAGCCTTTGCCGAAAGCGACTTCCAGCGCGCTGACTCGCTCACGTCAGCCCACTTCGCAGGCAAAGTCAGTTACGAGCCAAGCGAAGATGCGGCGTTTCGCTTCGGTGCCTACACCACGCTTGGGCGGCTCTTTGCCGACACCGATATCGACGAGCGCGGCATCACAGACTACGCCCGCAGCCTCGACCTCGACGCTGCTGTGGCAACGGTGCAGTTCACAGCGGCAGACGGCACGCACTACACGCGCACAGCCTTCGCCTCCTACCCCGACAATGTCATCGTCGTACGCTTCACAGCCGACCGTCCTGCGGCGCAGAGCATCACCTTCTCCTACCTCCCCAGCGAGGCCGCTACGGGAGAGACGCAGGCCGATGGCACGCATGGCCTCGTCTATGCAGGGCGGCTCATCAACAACCATCTCAGCCATCACTTGCGCCTTCGCCTCGACCACAAGGGCGGCACACTCCTCCGCGATGGGCACAGCCTCAGCGTGGTGGCTGCCGACACCGTAACGCTCTATCTCACCGCCGACACGGACTATGCCTACAATGCCGACCCCGACTTCGACGATCCGCTCACCTATGTCGGCACCGACTCCGAAGCGACGACCCGCACATGGGCCGAGAGTGCCTGCCGCAAGGGCTACGACGCTTTGCTGTCGGCCCACATAGCAGACTACCAACGCCTGTTCTGCGCCGTCAGCCTCGACCTTGGCACGACGGCCGACACGCTCCGCGCACTGCCCACCGATGCCCGCCTTGCTGCCTACCGCGCAGGCAGTGCCGACCCCGAACTGGAAGCCCTCTACTACCAATACGGACGCTATCTGCTCATCGCCTCCTCACGCGCAGGTAACCTGCCGGCCAACCTGCAAGGACTATGGGCACTGGACACGGACGGCCCGTGGCACATCGACTACCACAACAACATCAACATACAGATGAACTACTGGCCAGCCCTCACTACCTCCCTCGCCGCGTGTCAAGCCCCGCTGAACGACTACATCCGCATGCTCGTCAAGCCCGGTCGCGAGACGGCGCGTGCCTACTTCGGCGCACGGGGCTGGATGGTGGGCATCAGTGCCAACATCTACGGTTTCACCGCACCGTTGAGCAGCCACAGCATGACGTGGAACCTCAACCCCGTCGCTGCGCCGTGGCTGGCGACGCACCTGTGGGAGTACTACGACTTCACCCGCGACACGACATTTCTGCGCGACCACTACCCCATCATGCGCGAGGCCGCTCTCTTCTGCGAGGACTACCTCTGGCAACGCGCCGACGGGACACTCACGGCAGCCCCCTCCACCTCGCCCGAACACGGCACCGTCGATGAAGGCACAACCTTTGCGCACGCTGTCATCCGCGAGTTGCTGCTGGACTGCATCAGCGCGGCGCAGACGCTGCGCTGCGACACCGCCGATGTCACACGCTGGCAGAGCGTGCTCCGTCGCCTCGCCCCCTACCGCATCGGCCGCTACGGCCAACTCATGGAGTGGAGCCGCGACATCGACGATCCCGCCGATACGCACCGCCACGTCAATCACCTCTTCGGCCTGCACCCGGGACACACCATCTCGCCGCTCACCACGCCGCTTCTGTCCGAGGCCGCCCGCGTGGTGCTTGACCACCGTGGCGACGGCGCGACAGGCTGGTCGATGGGCTGGAAACTCTGCCAGTGGGCGCGCCTCCACGACGGCGACCGTGCTTACCGCCTCCTGAGCAACCTCCTCAGCCAAGGCACTGCCGACAACCTCTGGGACGAGCATCCGCCCTTCCAAATCGACGGCAACTTCGGCGGCACGGCAGGCATGACGGAGATGCTCTTGCAGAGCCACGACGGCGCACTGCACCTCCTTCCCGCACTGCCCGCAGCATGGCCTACGGGCAAGGTCAAGGGGCTCTCGGCACGCGGCGCCTTCACGGTCGATATTGCTTGGCGCGACGGCCACCTCACGGCAGCAACGATAACGGCGCACGCCACAGGGCCTTGCTGCGTCCGCTACGCCGAGGCCACATGGACGCTGACGATGACAGCGGGCGAAAGCATCACACTGCCACGATAACCGCACCGCTATGCACGCGAAAGCCGGCAGCAAATTCGCTGTCGGCTTTCGTGTCGTTATTATGAAGGCACGGCGATAATGGTCGGAGTCTATGTGCAGACCTTATAAACCACCCATAGACACAATATCACAAGAACGCCCACATATTCTACAAGATTATCCTTGATAGCAGACTTTATGCTCCTCGTTTTCCGCCACGCATCCAATAAGAGAAGTACCAAAATAGGGAGATATAGTCGTGCGAGCCACATAAATATACTTTCGAGCCATGGTGTACGCCAAATTTTCATGGCGAACCAACTTAATGCAATAAGCCACAGAAGATAATCGTGGAGTTTCTGCATACTTTTTTCTTCTTTATGCGACAGGTTTTCGCGTCTGGGCAGAGCGGGAAAACGATCTGCGCAGATAGGTAAAACGGTCTGGGCAGATCGTTTTTCCTATCCGCGCAGACCGTTTTTGCATATCCTCGTCGGCGTGGCGGCTATTTAGTATGAACGCGAAAATCATTTCTACAATTCTAACAAGCCGCCCAGTTTGTCCGAACAATCTGGGCGGCTGTTTCCTAATTTTCATTTGGCTTCATTTTCCAAAGCATTAGGGGCGAAATCACAGACATTCCTACGACTTCACTATCCTATACCACACACGATAGCCCTCATGCTGCCGACTATACTTCGTATGGATTTCACAGTTCTTTTGCGCCACCTTACCCTTTAATTTCAACGCCATAGCGGTTATGCTGCCATGGTCTCCGCCACACACTCCCACATAGAGCCATCCTCTGCCGCTTGGGGTCGTATGCTGCGACGCCGATGCAGGGGTAAGATCCTCGGCGGTGTCTTCTCCCGAGAATATACATGCTATGCAATGCACGATTTCGTCACACGCCACCATTTCTCCCGTTTCGGCATCGCAGACGATATATCCGCCCTCGTCGTAGTCACCGTTTTCGTTGCTGACGATTTTCATAAAGGCATCTGTCAAATTCTGGGTGAACGCATCATTCGCAAGTTCCGCCGTTTCATTTGTTTGCACATCAAGCATCTCTTCATCTTGATTGCAACTAACCATCACATTCATCGCGATAAAGGCAATGAATAAAACTGGAAATAACTTTTTCATAATGCACTATAATTTGTGCGAACTTTCCCTCTGCGTTCATGCTTTTTTAAATCCTGATGGAAGGGAACTGCCGAAGCAGCCATCAGTGTCATCTCAATATTTTGATACGGCAAAAGTATATACAATATATATATTGGCCAAATAAGTTGAGCAAAATCTGCTAATCACCCCATATTTTGCAATATCCGCTTTGCAGACAACAGACATAAAACGTGGAGACAAGGCACGTTCACGCATTTTTAGTTTGTCGGCTTGGCATTTGCCACCTTATGGGACAGGTTTTCGCGTCTGGGCAGAGAGGAAAAACGATCTGCGCAGAGAGGTGAAACGGTCTGGGCAGATAGTTTTTCCTATCCGCGCAGACCGTTTTACCATGCCTGCGTCGGCGTGTCGGCTGTCGCGTACTTATCGTGCTTGGCTGCTACAATGCCGATGCCATAATGACGACGCCGACTATACCCGCCACGGCATAAAGAGCCAAAGCCACTATCGCGAAAATGCCAAAGAACTTCAATATGCTTTTATAGCAAGCCGCGCAGGTCTCCAATGCCTCTTGCGAGTCGCTATTCATCGCCTCCTTGGTCTTCTTGGCCAAGGCGAAGGACTTACGCAAGGGATAGCAGTAGATGGCCACAATGGCGAGATAGACGAGGGCGTAAACCACCCGCAAGGAGTCTTCTACAATAGGGATAAAGAAGATAGCAATGCTAAAAAGGACGCAAAATGCCATGCTGATAGCCCATAAGATGTTTAGGAAGTTCAGCCACTTGGTGGCGGTAAGCAGGTTTTGCTTCATGGTCTCTGTGACGCTTAACTTTTCCATAATGTTTTGTAGTATAAGGGTTAATAATGCTTAAAATCTAACGCCCAATGTGGCATACATCCCGTGGTAATCGGGCAAGAACCCACTGGTGAAATACTTACACGAATAGCCCACGCTGACCATTGGCACGACTTTGTGCCCTTCAGCATGGCCATACCAGTTGAAGCCAACGTTGTAGCCGATGTATCCGAAGTCGGCATGGCCTACGGAGGCAGTCACCGAAGCACGCACTTCGAAGTCGCCAAGGTGATCTCCATTCTCCGGCCAGAATGTATAGCCTATGCCGCCACCGAGATTGCAGGTACGGTTGTAGTCGAAAGTCATCTTCGATTTGGGCACGAACATTGCGCCCTCAGCGATGGCATGCACCGATAGTTTGCGGCCAAACGTGTAGTTGAGGTCAAGCGTTGCGCCCACGGGGGTGATGCCCTTGTGTGGTGTACTAACGACCGCTGACATTTCGAAGTGTAGCGGCAGGGTGTCGAAACTCTTTTGCGCCATTAGGCTATTTGCGCCCAACAGCAGTGCTGCGACGATAAGGCTGCTGCCCTTAAACTTTTCCATGTTCCATAATTGTACTGTTTTTATTATTTACCTTTTGACCTTACTATAGCACCAGCCACAATTCTGACGGAGGGGAATTGCAAAAGCTGCCATCAGCGGCATCCATTCGGGAATGCAGGTGCAAAGGTAGCAAGCGCGCGAAAACCGTGCAAGCCCTCAGCGGGTGAACCGTCAAAAATAGGCGGTGAACTGTATGCGGCTGTTCAGCAATCGAGACAGCGACGCAGGCGCAGCGCGCGCTCGCGGCTCACCTCGATGCGCACATCGGGGAGGCCGTCGATTTCGACCAGAAGGCGCGCATGAAACCAGCGATGCAGCAGGCGCACATGGCGAAGCGCGATGATGTGCTGACGCGACGCGCGGAAGAACAGCGAAGGGTCGAGGTCGGCCTCAATGTCGTCAAGCGTGAAAGGCACAGCAATGCGGCGACCATCGACGGTGAAAAGCAGCGTACGCCCATCGACAACCTGTATGAGCCGCACCGCATCTACGCCCACGACCTCCATACTGTCGGCCTGCTCGACGAGGAAACGCTGGCGAAAAGCAGGCTTGTGCTCGCGCAAGAGCGTGGTGAGAGAGGCGAGAACATCGGAGGAGACGGCCGAAGCCGTGACGCGCGAAAGGGCACGGCGGAGCGCATCGGCGGTAATGGGCTTGAGCAGATAGGCCACGGCGTGGAAGTCAAACGCCCGCAGCGCATATTCGTCGTAGGCCGTAGTGAAAATGACAGGACACGGCGGAATGGCGGCTTCGAGGGCAGAAAAGACGAGGCCATCGGCAAGGCGAATATCGGCAAACACGACATCATGACGCGTGGCTCAGGCGAGCAGCGCACGCGCCTCGGCAAGCGTGGCGGCAGGGCCGACGAGGGGGCAATCGGGACGGGTGAGCGCGAGCAGTCGGCACAGGTGGTCGTAGAGGGCGACTTCGTCTTCAAGGATGAAAAAGGTCATAAGGGCGGCAGAAGGGTTAGGGTGACAGTAAACGTATCGTCAGTGCGCACGACGCGCGGCGCAGCGCAAGAAAGCAGACGATACTGCTCGGCCAAATTGGCCAGTCCTACGCCCGTAGAGGGCTGACGCGAGGAAAGCGGCAAGAGATTGTTGCGCACCGTGAGCGTGCCTTCGGCCAGCGTGACGCTGACATGAAGCGGCGCGTGTGCGCTGTGCGCGTTGTGTCGGACAGCATTTTCGATAAGCGTTTGCAGTGCAAAAGGCGGCAACGTGGCATCGACGACCTCATCATCGGCGGGCAGCGTGATGCGCAAGCCGTCGCCATAACGCCGCTGCAAGATATACGCATACGCCCGCACGAGGCGCAACTCCGACGCGAGCGTGATGCGGTCACGGCTGATGTGACGAAGCACACCGCGGTACATATCCGCCAGTTCCGTGACGAAACGACGCGCCTCGTCCGTATCGCTATCGATGTATGAGGAGAGCGTGGTGAGCGAGTTGAAGAGGAAATGCGGCTGCATCTGCTGCGTGAGTACATGGAGGCGTATGCGCTGACGCTCATGCAGCGCAAACACAAACTCCACGGAGAGAAACACGGCAAATAGTGCGATGGCAATGATAAGCCACAAAATCTGATTTATCAAGCCATAGATAGGGCTCAACCCGTAGAGCATCTCGAAAAAAGTAGAAAGCAGCGCAGTCACTCCATAGAGCACGCCCAGCGACACCAAAGCCGCTATCACGCCAAAGAGCAACGGACGCTGGGTACGCAAGACAAGACGGGAGATGACCGACGAAAGCACCACGATGCAGAGACTGATGCCAGCAGCCATAGAGGCCGCAGTGAGCATATCGTCGGCCGAAAGCGTGAGGCCGCAATACATCGCGAGTGCGACAAGCGTGAGCAGAAGGAACAACAGGACGTGGCGGAGCATAGGATAGCCCTCTAAAATATAGGATACTGCAAAATTAGAAAAAATTTTTCAACCAGCGAAGATTTTCAGGCTTATTTCACGGCAAAAACGACAAGGGCAGAGCGGAAAAACTGTCTGCGCAGATAGGTGAAACGGTCTGGGCAGACAGTTTTCACGACAAGGGCAGATAGTTTTTGCGCCTCATCGCCTCCTGTTCACACCACCTTGCGCTTGACAAACAGCATAAGGTACAAGGCGAAGAAGAACAGGGCGAAGAGCAGTATGACTTCTATTTGCAGAGTTAATCGAATGACCTCACTTGTTCTTAATACCGTCTGCCATGAGCCATCGGCAAATAGCATAGAGCGAACAAAAATGGTCAGTGCACAAAGGCTAAAACCTGCCGCTACTATAAGCACCGTCTTCCTACTGGGGACAAAAGTGCGTAGAGCATACGACTGCCTCCAACGCCTTTTCATCGTAAGTATGCTCCTATATTGTATCGCCAAAGGATAGGCACAGCAGAAAACGGCCAGCCCATCGAAGAACGTGTAGCGCCACAACTGCTGAAAAGGCATATCCAACACCCAATAATTGATGGGCGCAAGGAAGAGAACACAAACGAGCACAAAGATGGTCATACCTGCCAATGCTATCAATAATATATTGAGACTTTTCATTGTGTTGTTATGTATAAGTTTTGCGAACTTTCCCTCTACGTTCACATTCTACTTAATCCTGACGGAAGGGAACTGCCGAAACAGCCATCAGTATCATCTCGAGATTTTGATATGGCAAAGGTATGTATATTATATGTATTGGCCAAATAAATTGAGCAAAATCTGCCTACCCCCCCTATTTTGCAATATCCACTCTGCAAACAATAGGCACAAAACGCAAAAACAGGGCGCGTCCTCGCATTTTCGGCGCGTCGGCTTGGCTTTTGCTACCTTATGAGACACGTTTTCGCGCTTGGGCAGAGCGGAAAAACTGTCTGGGCAGACAAGTAAAACGACTTGGGCAGACAGTCTTCACCATCTGCCCAAGTCGGTAAATCACTGACGCTCAGCGCGTCCCATGAGTCGGCGTAGGTCGTCGTCGCGTCCCACCAGCCACACGGCATCGCCAAGAGCAAAGACGCGGTCGGCCGTAGGCACATCGAGGCTACCGTCAGCCGCCTCGATGCCCACCACCATGCACTGGTGCACACTGCGGATGCCACTCTCGGCCAACGACCGCCCCACCAAGGCCGCATCGGCCGTGAGGAGCATACGACGGAGTTGCAGCGTGCCGGCTTCGGCAGCCATCGGCATCGCGACAACATCGGCGCGCATCCGTGCTTCGAGAGCAGACAGAGAGGTGTCGTCGCCGATGATTTCCAACTGATCGGACGGATAGAGACGTGTCGCGCCATCGGGGATGTTGAGACGATGGTCACCGCGGAGGATGGACGCCACCATCACGCCGCCTGCCCGTCCGAAGGCGAGGTCGCGCAAGGTCTGTCCCGCCCACGCCGTGTTGTCGGGGAGCATGAGGCGCACGATGTGGAGATTGCGTGTCTCGAGGCGGTGCGCATAGCCCGGCGTACTGTCGATGGCGGCGGCACGGGCATGGACTTCGCGCGAACGCAGGTTGCGCCGAAACGTACGCTCCAAGCGTATGCTGCGCATCTTGACCACGCGAGAAAGCACCATCAGATAGACCAAAGCGAGGGCTATGAGAACGTGCCAATACCAGCGTAGGGGCGTGAGATAGTTCAGAATGTAATAGACCACAGCAGATGCCAGCGCATAGCGCACCACTATCGTCAGCCACAACAGGCAACGACTGCCACGGCCACGCGGCGCAATGGCCTTAAACTCCTCGCTGTGGTTCTTCTTCATCACGATGGGACGCAGCAGCGGCGACACGGCCACGATGAGGGCAAGTCCGCACACCGCATTGCCCACCCAGTGCCCCAGCAGCGTGCGGCAGACAGGCAGCACGACCTGCAAACCGACCACCACAAGCGCCACCGTAACGACGAAGTAAGCCGCCACATTGACGAGCAGTCCACGCAGCAACGCGCGCCACGGCGAAGGCATAGCCGTCGTCGCATCCGAGGCAGGCATACGCGTCACGCGCAGTTGCAGATTGAGCACCGAGGCCGGCAGTAACCGTTCGAGCCATGTGTAAGCAGGCTGGGCGGCACGTATCATATACGGCGTGAGGAAGGTGGTGACGATGCTCACCGCCACAACGACCGGATAGAGGAAACTCGATGTCACGCCCAACGACAGACCGAGGCTGGCAAGGATGAAGGCAAATTCGCCGATTTGCGCCAACGAGAAGCCGCACTGCATCGCCACGCGCAAAGGCTGGCCGCTGAGGACGAAAGAGAACGTGCCAAAGACCATCTGCCCCACGAGAATGGCGAGCGTCAGCACGGCGATAGGCAGCCAATACGCTGCAAGGACTGCAGGATCGACAAGCATGCCCACGGAGACGAAGAAGATGGCGCCAAAGAGATCCTTAACGGGAGAGACGACACGCGCTATGCTCTCGGCCTCGATGGTCTCGGCGAAGATGCTACCCATCATGAAGGCACCAAAGGCACTGCTGTAGCCCACATCGGCGGCCACGACGACAAGGAGGAAGCACAGCCCGAGGCTGACCACGAGCAAGGTCTCGCGGTTGATCCACCGTCGCGTCTTGCGCAGAAACAGCGGCAAGAGGAATACGCCGATGACAAACCACAGGATGAGGAAGAAAGCCAATGTGCCCAACGACATCACCAACTGCACGCCTTCGAGACGCTGCGACACCGCCAAGGCGGACAACACTACCATGAGCAGGATGCCGAGGATGTCTTCCAGAATAAGCACACTGAGCACTTCGCCCGCAAACTTCTTGCTACGCAGGCCAA
>JAGHRU010000064.1 GCA_018066225.1 Candidatus Equimonas enterica | reverse complement strand
AAACTCCTTGGTGTAGCTGCCCTCGGCCGGCGAGAAGGTGCAGGCATATTGCCCTAATGTGGCGGGGGTGTCCTCCTTCACCGTATATTCGGCCGTCACCTGCGGTGCACCGTAGAGGTCGTTGCCGATGTAGTAGAGTATGTAGTTGGAGGGGATGACAAGGGTGTAGTGACCTGCTTTCACGCCGTCGAAGGTGAGGTCGTATTGGTTGTAGAGATAGTAGTCCGTAGTGTTGGCACGCGAAGCCGCGCGTGGGCGAGCACCGTCGTAGTAGTAGTCGTTCTTGTAGTCGGGGTTGAGCGGCCACATCACGCGGGCGGCTTTGTAGGCCACCTTGCCCTCATCGTCCATCAGGTAAGGGCGGGAAGACACGCTGATTTCCTCCAAGCCGTACATGCGGGCCTGGAAGTTGTAGTAGCCGACTTGGTTCATTTCCTCGGGGCCATCATAGGTGACGGTCACGGTTTGCAGCCTATCGACTGTGCTGCCGCTCTCGGGCGAGAAAGTGGTTGGGAGTACGCGGCCTTGCCCCATGGCGCAGAGCGTGGTGGCACAGGCGAAAAGGAGAGTAAAGATTTTGCGCATGAAATATGATTTGTGGTGAATTGTTGCTATAAAAGTGCCTAAAAACGGACATTTCGCCCGCGAAGTTATGATTTTTCTTTCGTATAGCAGGTTTTGTTGGTCTGCTTTTTCGTGAGAAAATAGACCTAATGCCAATTTCTGCCGCCCAACCAGATACTTATTCGCTCTCGGGCGGCCTGGGTGATGCGTCGGTAGTTGCCGTATTTGAGGTTAAGCCACAGTTCTTCTATCGACCGCGCGACCTTGAGCCACGGATGCCCCCAGCAGCAGGTGCGATAGACGCGCTTACGGTAGGCTGTGTGGTCGATGATGTGCGCTGGTGCGGTCAGATGCGCTGTGTCGAGGTTGTGGGTGCTCATCGTGAAGATGCGTCGGTAGGCATGGGGCAACGTCGCGATGCTGCCGCCAAAGTGCGTGCTGTCGTCGCTTACGCCGATGTTGCGTATCATGTTCACCCTTGGTACGATGGCCATCTGGCTGTGGAGCAACAAGTGGGCGTGGAAGATGGTCTCATAGTAGGCCTTGCCCGAGTCGCGGTGGGTGCGACACATGGGCAGGAAGTCACTGCGGAGTTTTCGCTCTCTGCTCAGTGCTTCTATGCGTGCCACGGCAGTAGGGTCGTCGAGCCAGGTGTAGTGCTCGTCCCATGCCGCCACGACGCGCCGCCACGATGCCCAGCCCCAGATGCTGAAATTGGTGGTGAAGAAATAGTCGTCTGCCCCGATGTCGGTCGTCTTTTCGTCAGTGTTGAAACCGCTGATTATGCCGACGCGCTCATCATCTTTGTACCGCTCGAGCATCGCGTCGCAGAAGGTGAAGAAACTCTGCGACGGCACATCGTCGTCTTCCAGCACGATGCAACGCTCCACCTCGCCAAACGCCCATCTCTGGGAGATGAACTCCGAAGGGTCGCAACCGTAGTTGCGCTCTTGATAGAGCCGATGCACTTGGCACGGCCAGTCGATGTGGCTCACCACTTCGCGGCAGGCCGCGATGCCTGCCAGGTCTTTTTCGCCACGCGCGCCGTCTTGGTAGAGAAACAGCACGGGCGGCCTCGCCTCACGCACTGCGGCGAAGACTTGGGCCAAGGTGTCAGGACGGTTGAAGAAAAGGATAAGGACGGGAGAGGTCATAGCGGAGGACAAAACTTTTAGGTGCAAAGGCACACGTTGCATCGTGCGCACGGTGCGTCTGCTGCGGACGCAAAGTTAGCAGTTTATCTGCAACGGGCAAAATTATTGGCCGAAAAAGATGCAGAAAGGCCCACTTCTCAAAAGTTTTGCGTATCTTTGCACACCTGAAATGCGATTTCACGCTTTTGCAAGACTTATGATGCAAGACTATCTCTCCCGTCATCTGCGGGCTGTGCAACTCAAACAGGTCGAAATCCTCAAAGCCATTGACACCGTGTGCCGCGCCAACGCCATCCCCTATTGGCTTGATGGGGGTACGCTGCTGGGCGCAGTACGCCATGGCGGTTTTATCCCGTGGGATGATGACATCGACATCGCCATGCACGTTGATGATTTGCCGCGCTTCGTAGAGGCTGCTCGCCGTGATTTGCCCGAGCATCTCTACTTGCAGTGTCCTGCCACCGACGCTACCCTGCGCCTGCCTATCTATAAGGTACGCGACCGCAATTCCTTTCTCGTGGAGCGCGACGACGATTTCAGTCGTCCTTACGGCAAAGGGCTTTATGTCGATATCTTCCCCATGATGGCCTATCCCACGATGAGCCAATCAGCCTGTCGGCGTATCGCGCGTGGCTACTGCCGTGCCAATAGCATCTTGAAGGCACAGCATTATTACAGTCTGCGCTCCGCAGCAGAGTGGGGTTACTTCACGCTGAAGCGGGCTTGGTGCAAGCTGCAGTGGCGCGTGCTCTGCCTCTTGCGCCGACGTGGTGCGTACATCAGCAACACCCTTGACAACAATGGCTACGGCATCATGCACCGCGCCGACAGCATATACCCCTTGGGGAGCATCCGCTTTGAAGACGCTACGTTTTCAGCCCCTGCTCGTCCCGAGGCTTACCTCACCGACCTTTACCGAGACTATATGACGCTGCCGCCTGAGAGCAAGCGTGGCGGACACGCTGTCTTCTTCCTCGAAACGCTTACTGACCTACCAACTGAATGAAACCCCTCATCTTCATTTCCAACGACGACGGCTACCAAGCCGCTGGCATTAACTTCCTTATTGATACCCTGCGCCCCATCGCTGACCTCATTGTCGTTGCGCCCGACTGCGGCCGCTCGGGTGCTTCCACTTCCATCACGCCCGCCTTGCCGCTACGCTACCACTTGGTGCGTCAAGAAGAGGGCTTGACGGTGTATAGTTGCACAGGCTCGCCCACCGATTGCGTGAAGCTCGGCTTAGAGTGTCTGCTGCCCGCTGACCGTAAGCCCGACCTCGTTATCGGTGGCATCAATCATGGCGACAATTCCAGCGTCAATGCCCACTACTCGGGTACGATGGGCGTGGTGCACGAAGGGGCAATGCAGGGCTATCCTGCCGTGGCCTTCTCGCTCTGTGATATGCGTCCCGATGCCGACTTCACGCCACTTGCGCCTTATCTCATCGACATTACGCTCAAAGCCATTGCTATGGGAATGCCTGCTTTCACCTGTCTGAATGTCAATTTCCCGCTGTGCAAACGCTTTGAAGGTGTGCGCATCTGTCGTATGGCCAAGGCACGTTGGGTGGAAGAAGTGGCCAAGCGGGAGCATCCCTATGGCGCACCCTATTGCTGGCTCGTGGGTTATCGCGAGTGTTGTGAGCCCGAAGCCGAAGACACCGATGACTGGGCACTATCTCACGGCTACGTGGCTGTGACGCCTACTACCCTTGACAATACGGCCTATGCGCTGATGGAAGTGCTGCAAGGTGCTTTCTGATAGGCATCTTTGTGCCCGTTTTGTTTTCTTAAAATCCCGATTTACGTTATGCGATATTTCCTCATCGCTGGAGAAGCCAGCGGCGATCTCCACGCTGCTCATCTCATCTCTGCGTTGCGAGAGCGCGACGCAGCGGCAGAGTTTTGCCTTGTCGGTGGTGACTTGATGGGCAAAGCGGCCGGGGCGACGCCCGTGTTGCACTATCGCGATTTGGCTTTTATGGGCTTCATTCCCGTGCTTTTGCATCTGCCGACCATCCTTCGCGGTATGCGTCGGTGCAAAGCGGCTATCCGCGACTTCCGCCCCGACCGCCTCATCCTCGTGGACTACCCGGGCTTCAACCTCAGTATCGCTAAATATGTGCACGCCCAGCGGTTGTGCCCCGTGTGCTACTACATATCGCCGAAGATATGGGCGTGGAAGGAGTATCGCATACGAGCGTTGCGCCGCGATGTAGATTGTCTGCTCTCCATCTTGCCTTTCGAGGTGGAGTGGTTCGGCCAGCGGCACGGCTATGCTGTGCAGTATGTGGGCAATCCTACCCTTGACGAAGTGACGGCATTTAGGGCGGATTACGCCGAGGAGCGCTCCGAATTTGTGGCGCGTCACGGTGGCGAGGCCAGCAAGCCCGTGGTGGCTCTGCTTGCAGGCAGTCGTTCGCACGAGATAGCGCGCAACCTGCCGCTGATGCTCGATGCTGTGGCGGCTGTGGGTAGCGGCTGCAATGTTTTCATCGCTGGCGCACCCGGGACTTCGGCCGAGGTCTATGCACCGTATGTCGCTGCGCATCCCGAGGTGCGGGTGGTGCATGGTGAGACTTTCGCTTTGCTCTCCCACGCCACAGCAGCCCTTGTCACGAGTGGCACAGCGACGCTCGAGGCTGCGCTCTTCGGCGTGCCGCAGGTCGTCTGCTACGCCACGGCGTTGCCGCATCTGCTGCGTTGGGCGCGTCGTCATGTGCTCTCGGTGCAGCATATCTCCCTCGTCAATCTCATCGCAGGGCGTGAGGTGGTGCCCGAACTCGTGGCTGCCGACTGCACGAGAGGGCGTATCGCTGCGGCGCTGTCACCGCTCTTGGCAGACACGGCGGTGCGTCGCGCACAGCTGGAAGGCTACGGCGAGATGCGTCGTCGCCTCGGTGCTGTCGGCGCGCCCGCAGTGGCAGCACAGCACATCATCGTCTGCTCTCAACGACAAGCCTAAATCCTCAACCGCAGGACGCCAACAGAAAAGGCTGCGGCGCAGAAAGAGTTGCTCTCTGCGCCGCAGCCTTTTGTCGTAGTGACCCCGTTGGTGTCATTTGTGACCCGCTTGGGATGACTTATGTCCTGTTTGGTTTGTACACAAAAAGGTGTTTTTTATCCAACGGACATCTTTAATAATTCCTTTATTAGCCTCTATGCCAACATATTAGCCAATATTTCAATTTTATATTGCTTTCTTGTTTGTCGCCATGTGCTTTTTCTTTGTTTTTTGCTGGTAGCACAGTGGTAGCACTGATTCAGCAGGAGAAATCCCCTTTTATCATCTTACGCGCTTCAAAGTATCTACTATCGACACTCTTTATCGCGCCTGCAAGAAAGCAAATTTTGGCTTTTAGCTCTATTTTCATAAAGCAAGCCGACAGCTAGTTTTTCGCTTAAAACTGCCATTTTGTGAAATCCAAAGTGGTCGATTAAAAATTATTTTTTCATTTTGTCCATAGGTGTCCAGAGTTATCGGACACCCCCAAAATTACCTTTGCATTTGCGATTGCCGTTCCAAAAGAAATGGTTAAATTAGCGAATGCAAGATGGTCATTTTTAATCGTCACCACGATAATGATTTCAACCGCAAAAGTACAAATTATTTTTGAAATAACATTACGTTTTATCATAAAAAATAGCAGTTATGGCGAAAAAACTTTTGAACTCCTCACAAGAGGAGTGGCTAAAGAAAAATTACCACCTCATGAGCAACAAAGAGCTTGCCGAGGAATTGTCTCAAATGGTAATGGAAGAGAACCGGAAAACTATCGAGCGTCTGGAAAACCTGCTTCCTGATGTCACCTACCAACCTACTCGAAAGTCTGTCGAGCATCAGATTGAGAAGATGAAAAGCTTTGGCGGTTTTTCCGAAGCCTACGTCCGTCATGTAGCAACACGTCTGGAATGTAAGCCAAAGTCAAAGGCTCTCATCTCGCAGTACGGAAAGGAGAAGGCTCACGAGACAAACATCAAGAAGTGGGTGAAGAAGGCAAAGAAGGTGGAGAACATCGCCGCTTACTTGCGTACGATGCGCGCGCGTGAAATAAGAATATGTATAGTCGATTCGGAAGCCTATCTAAACACTTTCCGTAATGCTGTGTATCGCTTCAACCAAGGCGAAGGTCTGGACTCCGGCATCGAGATCTACTACGAACATATTTCAGAAGCCAATCTGCTCCGTCTGGTGGCAAAGGTAAACCCAAGGTCATAGCATCATGGAGAAGAAGAAAAGTCGAAGGGAGCAGACTCTGGAACGCATGTTCGTAGAGTTGAGGAAAGATGTCATCGCCTACATTGATGAGCAATTCAATGAGGCAACGAAATCACAGATGGCAGAGTTCATCGAGAAGAAAGTGTCAAAGGCGGCTGATGAGAAGATGAAGTTGCTGATGCCACAGGCTATCGCAACCATCGAGGCTAAAATAAGCCATGTTCTCAATCTTCCCCTTTCGGTTAAGCAGGTCGCTTTGCTGACTGGCCGGACTGAAGCCAGCATCTACAAGATGTGTCAGCGAAAGCAGATACCTTTTGTGAAAAACGGAGGTGTGGTACACATCTACCTCCGTGACGTAAACGATATGCTGCTATTTTTGCAAAATTAGCGTGTGTCGTTATTGAAGATGAAGTCCACCTTGCTCTCCGTCGGGAGACGTGGACTTGGTGGCATTTTTATGGTTTTAATACTAACATGATATGAAGAATGATATTATCACTACAAATGATGTAGAAAGCAAAGTGATTTCTATCCGCGGTCAGCATGTTCTCATTGATAGAGATGTTGCTGAACTATATGGAGTGGAAACAAAGCATATAAACCAGGCAGTAAAAAACAATTTGGACAAATTTCCCGAAGGCTATCTCTTTGAGTTGGATGAAATCGAAAAATCAGAGGTGGTCAAAAATTTTGACCGCCTTAAAGCATTGAAGTTCAGTTCTGTCACGCCTACAGCATTTACGGAACGTGGTCTTTACATGCTTGCCACCATCCTTAAATCGAAACAGGCTGTACAAACGACCATCGCCATCATCGACACCTTCACAAAGGTCAGGCAGATGGCTCGTACTATGGAGGCTCTGCAGCAGACAGAGGACGGAGGAGAAGTGCAGCGCACCCTCCTTCAGAAGACAGGCGAAATTCTCGCTGATGTGGTGGGAAACAACCTCGCCACCACTACAACGGAAACACAGATTGAACTGAATTTCGCCATCGTGAAAATTACCCACAAGATAATCCGAAAGAATGATGATGAGTGAAAAGATAACTGTTCTTTCAGACATAGCCCAGCTGATGATTGACAACCAGATGAAATACTCGCTTCCTGTAAATATCATCGTTGGTGATAGTTTTATAGACGAAAACGGCGGTGAACAGCAGGTTTTGCTCTGTGAGTATGATGCAGTGAACTATCATGCCTTTGCGTGGCTCGTGAACCTGGCCACTGTCGGCTACATAAAGTCCAAGGAGAAAGGAGGAGCAAATGAAGACGATTGAAATACACGTCCACAAGGACATCGCCATGAAACTTCAGGAGGCGCAGATCTTTCATAACCTCCCCATTATCATTCATGTCAAGCCCATCATTCACGGAATGGTGCCTATGAAATTTGAATATGAGGAGGACGACGAACTGCTTGCCAGGTGGTTCACTGATACACTCATCGACAAATATGCAAGGGATTTATGATACAACAAGAAACCATAGACCGTATTCTCGCGGTGGCGGACATCAAAGATGTCGTAGGCGACTACGTCACTTTGAAGAAGCGCGGTACCACGTTCCATGCTTGCTGTCCGTTCCACTCCGAGAAAACGCCGTCCTTCACCGTATTCCCCAGCACTGGCACCTACAAGTGCTTCGGCTGTGGAAAGCAAGGCAATGTGGTGCGCTTCCTGATGGAGCATGAAAGCCTCACATTCCCGGAAGCGGTGAAGGCACTGGCAAGGAAATACGGCATTGACATACAGGAAAAGGAACTCACACCGCAGGAGGAGCAGGAACACAAGATGCGAGAATCCATGTGGATAGCCAATAGGATTGTCGCTGATGAATATGCTCGCCAGCTCCTTGCCAAAGAGAACAAGGCGGCACGCGATTATGCCTATGGTCGATGGGGAGAACATTACTGCAAGCAGGTTGGCATCGGGTACTGCCCACGAAACGCGAGGCTTATTGACCCCCTGGGCATATCGCGAGAGGACCCGGAAGCACTGCATCTGAAGAACAGAGGTGGCTACGACTTCTTCGGACGACGTAACACCATTCCTAATCATGACAGGATGCAGCGCGTCATCGGATTCACGGCTCGCGCTTTCGACACGGACAGCGAGGCGAAGTACATGAACTCCATGGACTCACCTATATACTCAAAGTCAAAGTCCGTGTTCGGCGTGAACCTCGCCATGAAGGAGGCGGCAAAGTCTGAACGCTTCTACCTCGTGGAAGGTGCGCCAGACTGTATGCGCCTTCAGTCGATAGGTGTCTATAATGCGGTGGCCACACTCGGAACGGCATGGACGGATGACCATTTCACATTCCTCAAACGTGCGGCATCGCATCTGTGCTTTCTGCCTGATGCTGACCCACCGAAGGAGGGCGAGCAATTCGGACCAGGCATAAAGGCGGTGATGAAGTCCGGCGAAGCTGCCATGCGTCACGGCTTCTCCGTGTCAGTGAAACAAATCCCTATCACCGAAGAGAAGCAGGATCCTGACACATACTGCCAGAACCGCAATATCTTCAACGCCATCGAGGAGAAAGACTTTATCCTATGGCTTGCCGATAATCTCTTCTGTGAGGGAATGACAACGGAACAGCAGGGAAAGGAGGTTACTCGCATCGCTTCAATATTGGCGTGCATCGAGGATGACACGACCATTGAAATGTACCTCGGCCAGCTTGTCAAGTATGGGCAGACGAAAAGCGTCTGGAGGAAAGCCATCGACAAGCAGCGCAAGGCAAAGGCAGAAGCGGATGCGAAGGAGAAACAGGACAAGGAAGCCGGACTGTTCAAGAAGTACGGCTTCAATGTAGAGGGGAATAAATACTATTCCGTCGGAGATAAGGGCTACTATGAGTGGAGCAATTTTACCATGCAACCGCTGTTTCATATTAAAGATGCTGTGATGCCGAAACGCATCTACATCCTGAAGAATGTCTTTAATGTGGAAGAACTGGTTGAACTGAAACAGGAAGATATTGTTTCCATCTCAAAGTTCAAGCAGCGCGTCGAAGGCCTTGGCAACTTCATCTGGATGGCTACGGAGCGTGAGCTTACCAAATTGAAGATGTACCTCTATGAGAAGACCGAAACTGCCATTCAGATTACGCAGCTCGGATGGCAACGCCAAGGCTTCTTTGCTTTCGGCAACGGCATCTACTTCGATGAAAAGTTCATGAAGGTAGATGACTATGGGATTGTGCGTCTGCCGGATGCCAACTTCTACCTTCCTGCCAACTCGAAAATATACCGCGATGATGCGAAGTTGTTTCAGTTTGAACGCAAGTTCGTACATCTCGGACTGTCATCAATCTCACTGAAGGAGTTCTCTGATCAGATATTTCTCGTGTTTGGCGACAACGGTAGAATTGGCTTCATGTACTTCCTTGCCACTCTTTTTCGGGATATTGTCACTCGCGAGACTCGTTCCTTCCCGATACTGAACCTCTTCGGTCCGAAAGGAAGTGGTAAGTCAGAACTTGGGCATACGCTGATGTCGTTCTTTGAGATTGACAACGTGCCGCCCAACATCCAGAACTCCACGCTTCCTGCTCTCAATGACACAGTCGCTGCTGTCGCTAACGCTCTGGTGCATATTGACGAGTACAAGAATGACCTTGACATCAATAAGCACGAGTTCCTGAAAGGTCTCTGGGATGGTACTGGGCGCACGCGCATGAACATGGACTTGGACAAGAAGAAAGAAACGACATCTGTTGATTCGGGTGTCATCCTTTCCGGGCAGGAGATGCCTACGGCGGACATCGCGCTCTTCTCCCGCTTGATCTTCCTGTCGTTTGACAAGTCGGAGTTTACCGAAGAGCAGAAAGCGAACTACATCCGTCTGCGTCAGATGCGGTCGCAAGGGATGTCGCACCTCACACTCCAGCTTATATCTATGCGTAAGAAAGTCGAGAAGGATTTCCCGATGTTCTACGAACAGACGATGACGGACCTCAATACCAAACTGCATGATATTGTGGTCGAAGATAGAATCCTTCTTAACTGGCTTTCTCCGCTTGCCGTATTCCGGTGCCTTGAAAGCACACTCTCGATTTCTCTTTCATACAAACAGATGATAGATATTTCAGTCCAGGGCATCACAAAGCAAAACAGCGAATGCAAGCAGAACAACGAGCTTGCCGCTTTCTGGAACATGGTACAGTTCCTTGCCAGTGATGGCGAGATTATGGAGAGCGGTGACTACCGCATCGACTATCTGCGCCGCCTGAAGACGGACACAGTAAATGCGAACTGGTCTGAAACAAAACCTGTCCTCTATATACAGAAATCGCGTATCTTCATGCTCTACAAGAAGCATGGCAAAGCCGTAGGAGATACGCTGCTTCCTGAAGGCTCGCTCAAATACTACCTTGAACACTCTCGCGAATATCTCGGTGAGAAACCGGGAATACGCTACAAGGTGTTCCGAAAAGGTATTCCTGTATTTGACGACAAGGAGAAGGACGCCAAAGGTGGTCTGAAAGAGAAATCAACGGTGCAACGGTCTTACTGCTTCGATTATAATATGCTTTGCCAGAGCTACAGCATCAACCTTGAATGTGCGAAGGAGTCGGATGGCGACACTGCACATCAGGAGGACTTCGATGCTGAACACCCCAAACAACCGAAACTGAACTTTGACGATGACAAGTAAATTCTTCATACACTCTTTGATTATGACTGCTTTTAGTTGTGAAACTGGAAGCAGTTTTTTGTTGTCGGAAAAAGCGAAATCTTATATTTGGGATGGTTTTCCATGTAACATTTGTAACAAATGCAACATAATAAATCATAGAGATTTAGCCTTTCTTTTCCTTGCAACAAACTGCAACATTTTGCAACATTTCTGACCCTTTGCAACAAAAGAGGTGGTTTTGCAACAAAATCTACTTCTTGTTACAAAATCTATTCTTAATATATAGTTG
>JAGHRU010000196.1 GCA_018066225.1 Candidatus Equimonas enterica | reverse complement strand
CGGGGGCCGCACCCGACTGGGCGCCCCATTTGCCCGCGCTACCGGGCGGCGCGGCGGATGAAATTCTTGCGGGGGTATTTGCGGCCCGCCCCTGGTTCGCCCTGGGCGGCATTGGCCGATAATCACTTGGCGATGTCCATAGGCGTGAGGCTCTCATTGGCGCGTCCGCCTATGGTGCCGCGAAAGCCCGAGATGGATTTGATGAGTGTCATGGTTAGCGTGTGTTAGGTCGTTAGGCTTCGGTCTGTTCTTCTTCTTCCCAAAACTTGGTGATGCCGCCTGCGATGAGGATGTTGTACCACTGCACGAGTTTGCGGATGTCGGAGACGTGTACGCGGTCCTTGTCGTACTCGGGCAGCACTTCGCTCATGAAGGCTTCGAGTTCTTCCGTGCCCGATGTCTTGTGGTGCAGAGGCACTGGCTTGGCTTCGTAGCGGTCGGCGATGTTCTGGAATATCTTCATCAGCGGCGTGTCTTCCGTCGTGGTGTACATCGTCACGTCGGTGAGTGAGGTGACGCGGTCGCGCGCGCCAGCGGGGATGCGACGCTTTTCGGCATCGATAGATTCCACGATGAGCATATTGCGACCGCTGGATATGAGGCGATAAAGTCCGGGCTTGCCAGAGATGGCGAGAATAGTGTCTTTCATGTTGTTTGGCTTTTGTAGTTTCTTTTTAGACGTATAAATAACGCCGCAAAGTTAAGCAAATTTTATGACATACGGGGCACTCTTCCCCATTTTTTTTGAGACCGTAGCCGATAAAAGTAGCGATGGCCGACAAAAGGATTAGTGTACGAAAGTCGGTATGGGTGAAATAATTTTGACAATCCGCCATGCCCGAAATAGCGGCGACGCGGCGCAGAAATTTGCCTCTCGTGGGACAAAATTCGCTTTTTCGCGCCGCATAGATTACGACAAGGGCAGACCGTGACGACGGCAAGGGCAAATCGTGACAACTGTGTGGGCAGCGCGTCGGGGCAATAAGGGCAGACCGTGCAGCACGATTTTGTGCCGCGCAGTGTCTGCCAAGGCGTAAGCAGTTGAGCATTAGCGCGTTGTGCGATGGCGTGAAAAGGCTGTTTTTGCCTCCCGTATGCCCTGCCTTGTGCGTCCAGACGCGCTACGCGGCATCTGCATTTGGTCAAAAAGGCGGAAACAGTGGCGCAGCATCAGCACGCCATCCGCCATTTGGGATAATCTGCCGAAGGGGTACTTTTCTTATTTTTCGCGCGCGCGATTTGGTACACTCGGGATTTTGTCGTACCTTTGCAGTCATATTTAGCAAACCTCTTTCCCCAATGAATATTTTAGAACTCAGCGAACAAGAAATAGCCCGCCGCCATTCGCTCGGCGAACTCCGCAATCTCGGCATCGATCCTTATCCCGCTGCCGAATTTCCCGTTGATGCCTACACCGACGACATCCGCGCCAACTTCATCGACCTGCCCACCACCACCGATGCCGAGGGCAACGAGGTGCCGACACCTGCCACCCCCGACAACTCACGCATGGTCACCATAGCAGGCCGCATGATGAGCCGCCGCGTGATGGGCAAGGCGTCGTTTGCCGAACTCATGGACAGCCGTGGACGCATACAGGTCTATGTGCAGCGCGACAGCATCTGCCCCGATGAGGACAAGACGCTCTACAACAGCGTGTTTAAGAAACTCCTCGACCTTGGCGACTTCATCGGCGTCAAAGGCTATGTCTTCCGCACACAGACGGGCGAAATCTCTGTGCACGCCCAGTCGCTCACTCTGCTCTCCAAGAGCCTCAAGCCCCTGCCCATGGTCAAGGAAAAGGACGGACAGGTCTATGATGCCTTTGACGATCCCGAGCTGCGCTACCGTCAGCGTTACGTAGATTTGATTGTCAATAAAGGCGTGAAGGATACGTTCTTGAAGCGTGCCACCATGCTGCGCACCATGCGTCAGGTCTTCGACGAAGCCGGCTTCACGGAGGTCGAAACGCCTATCTTGCAGCAAATCGCAGGCGGCGCCAGTGCGCGTCCTTTCATCACGCACCACAACACGCTGGGTACCGATATGTATCTGCGCATCGCTACCGAACTCTATCTCAAACGCCTCATCGTGGGCGGCTTCGAAGGCGTGTATGAGATCGGCCGCAACTTCCGCAACGAGGGCATGGATCGCAGCCACACCCCCGAGTTCACCTGCATGGAGCTCTATGTGGCCTACAAGGACTACAACTGGATGATGACCTTCACCGAGCAACTGCTCGAGCGCATCTGCCTTGCTGTCAATGGCACGACAGAAGTCGAGGTAGGCGACAACGTGGTTAGTTTCAAGGCACCCTATCGCCGCCTTCCTATCCTCGAGGCCATACGCGAAAAGACGGGGTATGACCTCGCCACGATGGGCGAGGACGAGATGCGCACCATCGCCAAAGACCTCGGCGTGGAAGACACCGAGACGATGGGGCGTGGCAAACTCATCGATGAGATATTCGGCGAGACCTGCGAGGGCACATTCATCCAGCCTACCTTCATTACCGACTATCCCGTCGAGATGTCGCCGCTGACCAAGATGCACCGCAGCAAGCCCGGCCTCACCGAGCGCTTCGAACTCATGGTCAATGGCAAGGAACTCGCCAATGCCTACTCCGAACTCAACGACCCCATCGACCAGGAAGAACGCTTCATGCAGCAGATGCAGCTCGCCGACAAGGGCGACGACGAGGCCATGGTCATCGACCACGACTTCCTGCGCGCCTTGCAGTATGGCATGCCGCCCACTTCGGGCATCGGCATCGGCATCGACCGCCTCGCCATCCTTATGACAGGACAGCCCACCATACAGGAGGTGCTGCTCTTCCCCACGATGAAGCCCGAGAAGAAAGCCCCCAAGGACAAGCCCGAAGCCTACACCGCGCTGGGCATCCCGGCCGACCTCGTCCCCATCTTGCAGAAGGTGGGCTACTACCTTGCCACCGACCTCGCGGACATCAACCCGCAGAAGTTGCAGCAACAGATAGGGGAGGTCATCAAGAAGTACAAACTCGACATCGCCAAACCCAGTGTGCAAGACATCGAGGCTTGGCATCTCAACGCGTAAGCAGCCGCTTCTCTTGCGACTGCCTCGCCTCAACACCACGCTCCTATGCCCTCCTTCTCTTCTTTCTTTGGGTTCAACCGTCAGCCGGAGGCCGACGAAGCCGTCACACTGCCCGGCCGTGTCGCCGTCATCGGCAGCGGCTCGTGGGCTACTGCCATAGCCAAGATGGTGCTCGAGAAGACCGACCATCTCAACTGGTACGTACGGCAGCAGGACACCATCGACGCATTTCGATGCTACGGCCCCAACCCGCGCTATCTCACCAGCGTGCAGTTTGACACGTCGCGCATCACCTTCTCCACCGACATCAACGACATCTGCCGCGAGAGCGACACCCTCATCTTTGTCACGCCTTCGCCTTACTTGAAGACGCAACTCAAAAAGTTGAAGGTGAAACTCTCGGGCAAGTTCGTCGTGACAGCCATCAAGGGCATCATCTCCGACGAGAATGTTGTCCCCACCGAATACTTCCGCCTCGTCTATGGTGTGCCAGAGGCCAACCTCGCCGTCATCGGCGGGCCTTCGCACGCCGAGGAAGTCGCACTCGGTCGCTTGACCTACCTCACGATAGGCTGCACCGACACGGCCAAGGCGGCCAAGTTTGCCGCGCTCATCGAGAGCGATTACGTCAAGACCAAGACCCCTGCTGATGTCATCGGCATCGAGTATGCTGCTGTCATGAAGAACGTCTTTGCCATCGCGCAGGCATTTGCAGCGGATTGCAGTACGGCGACAATTTCCAGGCCGTGCTCATGTCCAACGCCGTGGGAGAGATGAACCGCATCCTCCGCGCCGTTTACCCCATCGAGCGTGGGGTGTATGACAGCGTCTATCTCGGCGACCTCCTTGTCACGGGATACAGCAACTTCTCGCGCAACCGCGTCTTCGGGCAGATGATAGGCCGCGGCTATAGCGTCAAGTCGGCCCAAGTCGAGATGGAGATGATAGCCGAAGGCTACTACGGCACCAAGTGCATGCACGACATCAACCACCGTCTGCGGGTCAATACCCCTATACTCGACGCCGTCTATAACATCCTCTACGAGCGCATAGCCCCGACCCTCGAGATAAAACTCCTCACCGAGTCGTTGCGATAGCCCGCCTTGCGGCGTTTGACCCTCTCCCCAGCATAAACTTTCATCAACCAACATACCACACATGGGAAAACTCCTTATCATCGGCGCAGGTGGCGTAGCTACCGTTGCCGCTTTCAAAGTAGCGAAAAACGCTGACGTATTTACCGAAATAATGATAGCCAGCCGCACCAAAAGCAAGTGCGACAAGATAGCCGCCGACATCGCCCGCGTCGTGGGTCGCACCGACATCCGCACAGCACAGGTCGATGCCGAGAGTGTGCCCCAACTCGTGGCACTCATGCGCGACTTCCGCCCCGACCTTGTCATGAACCTTGCGTTGCCCTATCAGGATCTCACCATCATGGATGCTTGTCTCCAAGCAGGCTGCTCCTATATGGACACCGCCAACTACGAGCCCAAGGACGAGGCACACTTCGAGTACTCGTGGCAGTGGGCCTATCGCGAGCGTTTCGAGAAGGCTGGTCTCACCGCCATCCTCGGCTGTGGTTTCGATCCGGGTGTGACGAGCATCTTTACCGCCTATGCCGCCAAGCACCACTTCGACGAGATACACTACCTCGACATCGTCGATTGCAACGCAGGCGACCATCACCATCCCTTCGCCACGAACTTCAATCCTGAGATTAACATCCGCGAGATTACGCAGAAGGGTCTCTACTGGCAGGACGGCAAGTATGTCGAGACCGAGCCGCTGGAAATCCACAAAACCCTCCACTATCCCAACATCGGGGCACGCGAGAGTTACCTCCTCCACCACGAGGAGATAGAGAGCCTCGTCATCAACTATCCCACCATCAAGCGCGCCCGCTTCTGGGTGACCTTCGGCGAGGCTTATCTTCGCCACCTCGAAGTGATCCAAAACATAGGAATGGACCGCATCGATGAGCTTACCTATCGTGCCGAGAAGGCTGACGGCAGCGGCGAGATGGTGGATGTCAAGATAGTCCCCTTGCAGTTCCTCAAAGCCGTATTGCCCAATCCGCAGGAACTTGGTGAGAACTACGACGGCGAGACCAGCATCGGTTGCCGCATCCGTGGTGTCAAAGACGGCAAGGAGCGCACCTACTATGTCTATAACAACTGCTCCCACCGCGCCGCCTACGAGGAGACAGGTATGCAGGGCGTGAGCTACACCACGGGCGTTCCCGCCTGCATCGGTGCTCGCCTCTTTATGCTTGGCCTTTGGCAGAAGCCCGGTGTGCACAACGTCGAAGAGTTCGACCCCGATCCATTCATGGCAGAACTCAACAAGCAAGGCCTGCCTTGGCACGAACTCCACGACATTGACCTCGAACTGTAAAAGCCTTTATATTATATACGCCTCCGCCCCATTGCAACGACTGCAATGGGGCGGAGGCGTATTGTTGTGGTGACGGTACTATTACACCATGCGCTTTTGGTGCGCATCTTTAAGCAAGATAAGCCCACCGCGTCAAGGCGGTGAGCTTTATGGCTTGTTGAGTTACCTAAATGTTGGGCGTGCTTACTTCTGCTGTGCAGGGGCTTGCTGGGTCTGCTGTCCGGGCAGTGTGGGCGTCTGCTGTGCAGGCTGTGAGGTGGTGATGACTTCGGTTGCGGAGGTCTCGCCGGGGACACCTGCGAAGTGGCTTGCTACGGAGAAGATGACGAGCAGGGCGGCCAGCGTCCATGTAGCCTTCTCTACGAAATCAGTGGTCTTGCGGACACCCATAAAGTTGTTGGAACCTGCGAAGTTGGAAGCCAGGCCACCGCCCTTGCTCTCTTGTACGAGGACAAGAAGGGTCAGCAGCACTGCGGCCAACACGGTGAGGATAACAAAGGTCTGATACATGCTGTTATGAATTGTGTTTATTGTTGATAATCAATTTTTGGAGGAAACGTATTTGGTCGGCAAAGTAAACACTTTTTTTTGGATTACGCAAATTTATTGCTTGTAATATGTCAATTGCGCGTTGATAATTGCCTTGTTTGATATGTATCTTTGCCAAAGTCTCGGTATAAAACGCTTCGGTCGGCAGTTCTTCTTCCATCGCATCGTCTCTCTCTGGTGCCGTCGGCGTGATTTCGGTGGCGGGGGTGATGACGCGCTCTGCGGGCTTGCCCGTCGGCTCTGGCGTAGGTGGCGTGGCCTCATCTTGCGCTTCCTTCTCGCTGAGGTAGGCCATGTAGTCGGCCGAAGGGTCGGGGGTGCGCTGCTTGGTGCGCTTGGGCGTGGTGTTGGTCAGCAGGAATTGGTCGATGAGGTCCAGCGTCCTGTTCGTCGGCACAGTCGGTGTCTCGGGCTCTGCCTTGGGCTTGGCCGCATGATGTATCTCGTAGTTGCGGCTCTCTATCATATCAAAGAGTACGCTGCGGTCGGGCAGGCTGACGGCAGCACGGCGCAATTCTTGATCGAAGGAAGGCGTGTGGAGCAAAAAGAGATTTTGCAGCAGGAGTATCCGCGCGGCGTGGAAATACGGCGTCGTGCCTACGCACTCACGGAGTTCGTAGAGGGTGTCTTGGTCCAGACACTCGGGATGGGCGATGAGGTGGGCAATATCCACGGTGATAGGGTGTGGGCGGTTTGGCGTTTGTGGCCGGCCTTACCAGTCGGCGACGGTGGCGTTGAAGATTTGATCGGCTATGTCTCTCGCCATTTCGGTGACGAGAGCCTCTTGCACGGAGGCGAGTTGTTGCGTCGCGTCGTATTGCGTTGTCGCCGAGAACTGCCGCTCAAAACTTTTGTTGTCTTTCTTGTTTTCGAAGCGTATGTTTACGGTCATACGCAGTTGCACCTGGGAGGAATAGCCGTCGGCAGAGATGGCTTTGTTGAACTGATCGTAGGCGGTGATTTCGCCAGAGATATGCAGGTCGCCGCCGCGTTTGACCAGTTGCAGACGCGTCTGATTGGCGTAGAGGTCTTGCAGTTTGTTGTTGAAGATGGCTTCCATCGGCGCCCAGCCGTAGGGGGCGCGGTTGGCGATGTTGTCCAGTTGCAGGGTCTTGATGACGTTGTAGTCGATGTTGGTGCCCGTAAACTTGTAACTGATGGAACAGGCTGTGACAATCAGCGTGAGCACCACGGCAGAGAGGAGGCCGCAGAGGCGATGTTTATTCCAGTCCATATTCCTTGATTTTGCGATAAAGTGTGCGTTCAGACATTCCCATT
>JAGHRU010000076.1 GCA_018066225.1 Candidatus Equimonas enterica | reverse complement strand
ATCGGCAATATGTCGTTTGTTGGTCCACGTCGTGATGTCTCTGGGTATGCTGACTAGTTGGAGGGCGCGGATAGAGTTGTGTTATAGTTGCGTCCTTGTATTACTGGACCGGCTACGCTAAAATATCGTCTTGAAGATGAAATGATAAGCGCGTATGTTGCCAAGATGCAAGCAGAGGGAGACACTCGACCGATGCAGGAGATTGCGACAGAGTACAACGACAATGTGATTTATCCAGACAAGGTACGCCTAAATTGCTATTACTATCGCCATTACAGTTTCATCAAAGACATTGAAATTATCTTTGCTACCATTGGGGGCTTCAAAATAAAATTTGCAGGAGAAGAAGTGTAGTTTTTCCTCTTGTATAAAACATAATAGAATATAATCAAATAACAACCATAATGTCTGAACGTAAAACAATTTACCTCTGCCTTGCTCACATGAGCGAGGCTGGGTTTGAACAGAAGTATGTAAAGGAGGCTTTTGACACCAACTGGGTGGTGCCGATGGGGCCTAATGTCAATGCTTTCGAGCAAGACTTGGCTGCCTTTGCCAATAACAAGAGCGACGGCAGCACGCTCGACCGCAGTGTGGTCTGTCTGAGTGCAGGTACGGCTGCTGTGCATCTCGCCCTTATAGGCTGCGGCGTGCAGGCTGGCGACGAAGTCCTCGTGCAGAGTTTCACCTTTTGCGCCTCTTCGCATCCTATTACCTATCTCGGGGCGAAACCTGTGTTCGTGGGCTCGGAGCCGACGACGTGGAATATGGATCCCGTGTTGCTCGAAAAGGCGATACTCGACCGTAAAGCCAAGACGGGCAGATATCCCAAGGCGATAGTCCCAGTCGCGCTCTATGGTATGCCTTACGACTGCGAGCGCATCATGGCGATAGCCGACAAATATGGCATCCCCGTCATCGAGGATGCTGCCGAAGGCATGGGCTCGCGTTTCTGTGGGCAGGTGCTGGGCACGTTTGGCAAATATGGCGTGCTGTCGTTCAATGGTAATAAGATGATAACCACTTCGGGTGGTGGTGCGCTGATATGCCGCTCTCGTGAAGAGGCCAACGAAGTGATGTGGTACGCCACGCAAGCGCGTGATGCCTATCCCTACTATCAGCATACGGCCATCGGCTACAACTACCGCATGAGCAATGTGTGTGCTGGTATCGGGCGTGGCCAGATGACGGTACTCGATGAGCATATTGCCCACCACAAGCATGTGCAGGCGATGTATGAGAAACTGCTGGCCGATGTCCCCGGCGTGAAGATGCACCAGCAGCCAGCCGATGAGCGTTATGATGCCAACTTCTGGCTTTGTGCAGCCACCATTGCCCCCGATGTCCATGTGAAGGGGCAGGAGAGTGCCTATAAGGAGGTCATCAAGACGGCCGTCGGAGGAGCCGCAGGTGTCATCCATGCTGCGGATGAGGCTACGACCGACTGTCAGCCCAACGACAACGTGGAAGCACTGCGTGTGTTTATGCTCGGCAAGAAGGTGGAGTGTCGTCCGTTGTGGAAACCGATGCACAAGCAGCCGGTATATGCCGATGCTGCCGTTTATACCAATGGCGTGGAAGAAGACCTCTTCAAGGTTGGCTTCTGCTTGCCTGCTGGCCCGTATGTCACCGACGATGATGTGCGCTACATCTGCGAGTGCATCAAGGAGGCAATAGCATAAATCGGGAAGTCCATGACAGAGCGTGAGTTGCGAGAGCAGATGACGGTGCTGCACAGTCAGTTCGCCGAGGCCAAGCCTACGGACTGGGACACGCAGCATGAGTATGGCTGTATCGTGGCTTTCGTATTGCAGCACCATTGCGAGGTGTTGGGCTCTACGCTCTCGCGTCAGTTGTTGGCCGACTATATGTCGTTGCCGTTGCGTCGTCCTTCGGCTTTACATTCAGCCATTCTCACCGCCGCTGTGAGAATGGCTTATTTTTTCTCCGATTTCCACTTCGCGGCGTTCTTACGCCTGTGGCAGTTGCGCAATCTTCGCGATGAAGACATCATCCGCTTGCCAGAGCGTGCCCTCGACGACCGCACGCTTGCGGAGCAAGTGACGCATGCCTATCTCCTCTCGCTCATGCTCTATCCCGATGAGGCTATCCCGACGGGAGAGCTGTATGCTGTGTTCACGATTAGCCAACGCTATTATCGGCCTATGCAGCCCATGGTTGTGACGCAAGTCGTGGCAGGAGGCTATGCCGTGCTGGTTGGTGCTGGTGGCGATGAAGTGGAATGTCCGCTGCAAATGCTTACTGTTCACCCGCTGAAAACGAGCGACTTATCACACGTCGCTACTGTGCGCAGTGTCCGTGTCGGGCAGGTCTATGATGTCTTGCTGCATCTGCCTTATGGGCCGAACACCAAGCGTCCCTCGGTCGTGGTTGCTTATCTGCGCGATGTGCCTATTGCGCAGGTCTTCCCCGTGTGCGTAGGCTATGTGGAGCATATTGATGTCAGTCATGGCCACATCCACATCTACGATGGTGCCTCGCGCCATTTCGTGGCTTCTATGGCGTGCAGTGATGGTGTGCGGGAGCAGCAGTGCGTCACGTTTGTGCCTATTGTCCCGACTTCGCGAGCCTTCAAGACCGCCATCGTGCTTGGTGAAGCAGAGGCGCAGATGTTCCCCGTAAGAGACATTCGCATCGGTGAGGCCAATCGCGAAAAAGGGTTTGCCCACTGGGTTTTAACTGACAGCGCAGGCCCTTTAACCGAACTGCTCTCGTCGTATCAGGTGTCGCACGGCGCGAAGCAGGAGGCGTTCTGCGAGGGGTATGTCGCTATGGACGTGGCGGAGCAGATATTCCCTAATCTTCGCATTGGCAGCGTGTTTCGCGCCATTGTCTTTCTCAAGCGTGGTGCCGACCGGGTGAAGCGTCCGTTTGTCGCCAAGGTGTTATAGGCGTGGCAGTTATTTGGCTTTTAACTTTCTTTATGACCGATTATTCGTGTTTTTATCTTATCTTTGCACCCGAATAACCAAATACAACATTATGAAAAAGTTTAGTATTCTCCTCTTGGCGGGTATCTTGTTTTTCTCCGCCTATGCGTTGGCCGACCGCAAACGCTCCATCAGTCGTAACAGCCTGCCTGCTCCTGCACAGCAATTCTTAAAAAAGCATTTTGCCGATGTCAAGACTACCTTTGTGCAGCAGGAAATGGAAGTCGGCGACACTGATTATGAAGTGCTGCTCGAGGACGGCACGCAGATAGAGTTTGGCAGAAAGGGGCAAATCAAGAAAGTGGAGAACAAAGCGGGCATCCCTGTCAGCGTGTTGCCACAGCGCATCGCGAGCACCATTGCCGAGCGTTTCCACGGCCAGAGTGTGGTGCAGATCGACTTTGACCGTCGGTCGATAGAGGTCGAAATGGCAAGTGGCATAGAGATTGAGTTTGACAAGCAGGGCCGCATGGTTAGTTTCGACTAATTCCGCTATATAGTTCTCAATAGCAGACGCCAGCCCCCAGCGCAGTTGCGCTGGGGGCTGGCGTTGTTTGTGCTTATGGCTGGTGGGACAAGTGAAGTACGTTTTTGGTGGGACTCGCGTAACCGAAAATTTAAGTTGAAAGGGCAAAAAATGCCAAGAAACTTTTATTCTTTCGCAGTAATGTTGTAACTTTGCAAGACAATGAGCAAATGCTCACGCAAGAAAAATGTAGTTTAATTCATTAAAGCAAGTCAAATTTATGGAAAAAACTTACTCTGATCTCACAAATTTGTATCAACTGCAAAAGACATTGCGGTTTGAACTCAAACCTATTGGTAACACTCTTGACAACATTGAGCGTAAAGGTATCATAGCGCAAGACGAGCAACGCGATAAAGAGTACAAGGAAGTTAAGAAAATTATCGATTGCTATCACAAGCAGTTTATATCTATGTGTCTCGGTAACTTCAAGTTGAAGTTGGCGAGCAATGGTCAAGGCGATAGTTTGGAGGAGTATGTGACACTTGCGTCAAAAGCTAATCGTTCGGAGAAGGATAGCAAGGCTTTTGAGAAAGTACAAGAGAACTTACGCAAACAAATAGTTGCGGCTTTCAAATCGGGAAATACATATACAGACCTATTCAAAGGAGAGTTGATAAAGAAGCATTTGCCTTTGGCTGTTACGGATGTCAAAGAAAAGCAAATGGTGGAGAACTTCGGAAAATTTACCACTTATTTCACAGGCTTCCACGAAAACCGAAAGAACATGTATTCCGATGAAGTTAAATCTACGGCGATAGCCTATCGCTTGATACACGAGAATTTACCTCGCTTCATAGATAACATGAAAGTCTTTGAGGCTGTTGCTCAAACGGAGGTTGCAGAACGTTTCGTTGATATAGAGGTCGCGTTTAGTGAGTATTTGAATGTCGAGCACATTAGTGAGATGTTCCAACTCGACTATTTCTCCGACACCTTGACACAAGCACAGATCGAAGTTTACAATGGCATTATTGGTGGGCGAAGCGAAAATGATGTCAAGATTCAAGGGCTTAACGAGTACATAAATCTTTACAATCAGCAACATAAAGAGCGCAAGGATAGGCTACCGTTTCTCAAGCCGCTCTATAAGATGATGTTGAGCGATCGTATGGCGGTTTCGTGGTTACCCGAAGAATTTACCCGCGATGAAGAGATGCTCACAGTCTTAAATCAGATGCTCGAGGCCATAGCACCTGTGCTTGCGCCTTCTGGCGATAAAAGTCTTCGTACTTTATTGGGAAATATAGCCGATTACGACCTTGCACATATCTATATTGCCAACAATCTTGGTCTTACTGACATTTCGCAGCAAATGTTTGGGCAATACGATGTCTTTGCTTCTGCCATTAAAGATGAGTTGCGCAAAAGATTTCCTCGCAAAAAGTCGGGTAAGGAAGACGATGAAGCCTACGATAAGCGCATCAACGATGCTTTCAAGTCTATCAAGAGTTTTAGTATTGACTACCTCAATAACTTACCTCAACCTGAACGCGAAGATAAGAAGTTGCTGCGCGTAGAAGACTATTTTGCAAAGCGTAAGAATATCTTCGAAGAAATAGAAGAGGCTCGTGATAAAGCCTCGGATATACTTGCTGGTAAGCATAAAACTCACCTTAATCAGTCTGAACAAGACATCAGGTTACTCAAAAAACTACTTGATGCGCTTAAAGGCTTGCAACGCTTTATCAAACCCTTGCTTGGCAGTGGTGAGGAAATAGATAAAGACAATGTTTTCGATGCAAAATTGTGTGCAGCGTGGGATGATGCTCTTGTTATCATTACTCCTATATATAATAAGGTACGCAATTGGCTGACACGCAAACCTTACAGCACAGAGAAAATCAAGTTGAACTTTGAGAACGCTCAATTGCTTGGCGGATGGGATGAAAACAAGGAATGTGATTGTACGGCTATCTTATTGCGTAAAGCAGATAAGTATTTTCTTGCTATTATGGACAAGAAAAACAATCATGCTTTTGATATTGAGGAATTACCGTCAGAAGGTGATTGCTATGATAAAGTGGTATACAAATTATTGCCGGGAGCCAATAAGATGCTTCCCAAAGTATTCTTCTCGAAATCTCGTATTGATGAGTTCAATCCTTCTGCAAGTCTAAAAGCAGCCTATGATGCTGGTACACATAAAAAAGGGAACAGTTTTTGTCTATCAGATTGTCATAGGTTGATAGAGTTCTTCAAGGCTTCTATTGATAAGCATGAAGATTGGAGTAAGTTCCCGTTTCAATTTTCTAATACAGAGTCATATCAAGATATCAGTGGCTTCTATCGTGAAGTAGAGCAGCAGGGGTATATGATAGACTATCGCAAAGTTTCAGTATCTTTTATTGACAACCTTGTAAACAATGGAAAACTTTATCTCTTCCAAATATGGAATAAAGATTTTTCAGAGTACAGTAAGGGCACGCCCAATATGCACACCCTCTATTGGAAAATGGCGTTTGATGAACGTAATCTTGCAGATGTAATATACAAACTCAATGGACAAGCAGAAGTCTTTTATCGTAAGCGTAGTTTGGATGTAGCCAAGACGACAATTCATCGTGCTAATGAAAATATCGCCAATAAGAACTCACAAAATGAAAAATGTGAGAGTACTTTTGAATATGATATTATCAAAAATCGACGTTTCACGGTCGATAAATTCCAATTTCATGTTCCTCTGACATTGAACTTTAAGGCTGTTGGTAAAGAAAACATCAACCCTGCCGTGCAAAACATTATTCGTGAAGGAGGCATAGAGCATATCATAGGTATAGACCGTGGCGAACGCCATTTGCTCTATCTTTCGCTTATTGACTTAAAGGGCTATATTGTCAAGCAAATGACTCTTAACGACATCGTCAATGAGTACAAAGGCAATACCTATACGACAAAGTACAAAGATATGCTTGCACAGCGTGAGGTTAATCGCACCGAGGCAAGAGAAACTTGGCAAAAGATAGAAGATATCAAAAACCTCAAGGAAGGCTATCTCAGTCAAGTGATACACATCATATCCAAGATGATGGTGGACTACAAAGCCATAGTCGTGCTCGAAGACCTTAATATGGGCTTTATGCGTGGGCGACAAAAGATAGAGCGACAGGTCTATGAGAAGTTTGAGAAGATGCTCATTGACAAACTCTGTTATTATGTTGATAAGCAGAAGGAGGCAAACGCAGACGGTGGTTTGCTGCATGCTTTGCAGTTGGCCAATAAGTTTGAAAGTTTCCGCAAACTTGGTAAACAAAGTGGTTGCTTATTTTATATTCCGGCGTGGAACACGAGTAAGATAGACCCTGTTACGGGATTTGTCAATCTGCTGGATACCCGCTATGAGAATGCCGAAAAGGCGCGTTGCTTCTTTGGCAAATTTGATAGTATTCGTTATAATGCGGCCAAGGATTGGTTTGAGTTTGCTCTGGATTACGATAAGTTTACGACAAAGGCCGAGGGTACGCAGACGAAATGGCTGCTATGTACTTATGGCACACGCATCGACTCTTTCCGCAATCCACAAAAACAGAATCAATGGGACAGCGAGGAAATCAATATGACGGAAGCCTTCAAGGAGGCTTTTGCCGAGGCTGGCATTGATATTCACGGCAATCTGAAGGATGCTATCTGCTCACTCTGCGACAAGAAAACCTCTGCGTCATTGCTAAAACGCTTTATGCACCTGATGCGCCTTTTGGTGCAACTGCGCAATAGCGAAACAGGGACGGAAAACGACTATATACTATCGCCCGTAGCCGATGCCAATGGCAACTTCTTTGACAGCCGTAGAGCTGACGACACTTTACCAAAGGATGCGGATGCCAATGGTGCTTACAATATCGCTCGAAAGGGTTTGTGGGTCGTTCAACAAATTAAAGGATGTAAAGAGGGCGAAAAACCAAAGTTGTCCATCAGCAATAAGGAATGGTTGAAGTTTGTGCAGCAAAAGCCCTATCTTGATTGATGAGCGACTATATTGCTATATCTACACTCAATGATTTCATCTTTTGTCCGTACTCCATATACCTACACAATGTGTATATGGAGACGGACGAAATGATGTATCATGCCACACCGCAAACTCGTGGCAAAGCCTCCCATTATACAATAGATCACAAAACGGCAAGTCATCGCGCCGATGACTTACTCTCTTTGCCTGTTTATTCCGATGTGTATGGCTTGATGGGGAAGATAGATGTATATAGAGGTAAAGAAAAACTACTCATAGAGCGCAAATACCAACTCAAACAAATCTTTCAAGGACAGATATATCAATTGTGGGCGCAAATGCTTTGCTTACAAGAAATGGGATATGAAGTGCAATCTTTGGCGTTTTATGAAATCTCTACCAATAAGAAGTTGCCTGTTGCCTTGCCTACTGCGCAAGACTTGTTGCAGTTTCAAGCCTTTCTTCAGCGTTTCCGCAATTTCGATCCTGCCGTCACGCCTTTTACCTTAAATCCTAATAAATGCCATCACTGCATTTATAGCAACCTTTGCGACAAGACCAACGACGATAATGTTTACACATAAAGATATAGAGCAACGTACTATTTTCGTTATCAACTGCATACACGAAAGGGGACTTCGTGTGGCTAACGGAGAGTTGTTGTTAGAAGAAGAGATAGAGAATAGTGATAAGTCAAAGACTTTGACTAAACTGCCATTTCAGAAGATATTGGCATTGTTCGTCATAGGGCATATTCGCATAACGACTCCACTCATAGAGAAATGCCAAAAGTTTGGTGTAGCACTGGTGGTAATGAAGCCCTCACTACGCCCCGTGTTCTTTTGGGCAAATGCAGCAGAAGCCAACTTCTTGTTGCATCAGCGTCAATACGCATTTGGTAAAGAAGATATTTCTATTGCTCGGATTATAGTAGAAAACAAAATAGAAAATCAACTTAAAGCACTCTGCGATACTCGCCGAAAGGATGCATTGACCACGGAATTTCGTGACACATTAACTGCTTGTAAGGATGCCGTTCCCGACACAACAGATTATAATGCTTTGATGGGTATTGAAGGGCTTGCTGCCAAAGTATATTTCGCTGCATTTTACCAAGATTTTGATTGGCATCAGCGGAGACCCCGTACGAAGTGCGACACACTAAATGCTACGATGGATATAGGTTATACGCTCCTATTTAACTTTGTGGAGTGCTACCTTCGTATGTTTGGTTTTGACTTATATGTCGGTATTTACCATCGTATGTGGTTTAAGAGAAAGTCATTAGTATGTGACATTATGGAGCCTTTTCGTCCTATCATAGATAAGGCGATACGT